>NZ_LNCE01000049.1:0-84702 GCF_001445815.1 Janthinobacterium sp. Ant5-2-1
AAGGCGGTTCGCCGAATCCGGACGGACCGACGGGGCCTATTTTGTATAAAGGTAACTGGGTGAAAATCTAACCCGAAAGCAAAAATCCGGGGTCAGACCCGCCGGGTCTGACCCCAGCAGTTGATTTAGGGTGTCGATTTATTTGGGATACAGAATCATCTGCGTGCAGCGGAACAGGGCAATCGTCTTGCCCGTTTCCTTGCTTTTCACGACGGCATCCCACACTTGCGTGTTGCGACCCTTGTGCTCGACCTTGGCCGTGCAGGTGAGCGTGCCTTCGCGGGCCGTGCCCAGGTGGTTCGATTTCAGTTCGATGGTCGTGAAATTGCTGGCGCCTTCGGGCAGGTTGGCGATGCAGCCATAGCCGGAAGCCGTGTCGGCCAGGGTCACCACGCTGCCCGCGTGCAAATAACCATTCGGCGCCAGCAGATGCGGCAGCACGGGCAATTCCGCCGTCAGCTGGCCGTCGCCCACTTCCGTGATGACGATGCCCAGGTGGCCGGGCAGGCGGCCCGTGCCGCGTTCATTCAACATTGCTACGGTGATGTCGGGATTGCTCATGCTGGTCCTTGTGCGGGGGAGGCCGGGATACGCCGGAAAATACTATGATGATAGCAACTTTTCCCGCATCGGTCTGCCGGCCGCTTATTTCCGGCCGCGCCGCCGTTTCCACCACACCAAGGTCCCCGTCAGCATGAACAGCAACGGCATCAGACCGAACACGGTAATAAAACTGCGCCCGGCCGCGCCAAAGGCCTGGCCCGAATGCAGGGGGAATTGCCAGCCGAGGAAGACATCCCCAGCCGGCGCCCGCAAGGGATCGCGTATGCGCAGGGGCAAGCCGCTGCGCGCGTCGAGGGTGATGCGCGTGGCGCCGTCGCCCTCGGCGATTTCACCGGGCTGGCGTACGCGCACGTCATACGGCTGGTCCTTCTTGGCCGGCAGCACGATGCGCGACACGCGCGCCTGCGGATACAGCTGTTGCGCGGCGGCCATGGCCTGGCCCGCATCGAGCAGGTCGCCATCCTGTTGCAGATTTTTCAGTTTGGCCTTGTCCGGCGCCGTCGACACGAGCTCCACCAGCGGCACGACCAATTGCGGCAAATTGAAATAGATGCCGGAAAAGGCGAGCATGGCCAGTACGGGCGCGGCAAAAAAACCGGCCGCCTTGTGAAACGTGTAGTTGAAGCGGGGCCAGGAACCGCCATGCGACACCGTCAAAGCGCGCTTGATGGCCGTCCACTGCAGGCGCGGCCACCACAGATAGATGCCGCTCAAGGCCATCAGCAGCAGCATCACGCCCGAGATACCCGTAATGGTTTTACCCACTTCGCCGGACAATAAATAACGGTGCAAATGAAACATGCCCGACATCAGCAGCGGACGCGTGAAGCCGAAACGCCCCCAGTCGCGCTCGCCTTTGACTTGCAGGGTGTAGGGGTCGATCATCACCTGGCGCACGATGGCCTGGCTGAAGGGCGACGGCTTGTCCGCCTGGCGGTACGAGGCCACGTACACGTCGCGCGCATCGGCGGGCGGATTGAGCTGGGCCGGCTTGCCGTAGGCGGGGTCGGCCGCGAGCCCATCGACCACCGCCTGCACCGTGCGCGGCGTCACCTGGAACACCTGGCCGGGCGCGGGCGTGCTCGCCTGCAACAGGGTGGGATTCAGGTACGCGTCAAGCTCCGGCATCCAGGCGATGGCGGAACCCGTCAAGCCCAGCAAAACGAACAGGGCGCCGAACCACAGGCCCGCATACAGGTGCAGCTTGGTGAACAACCACTTGATCGGGCGTTTGGACATGGGGAGGCGACTCGGGGAAATTTGGGCTGCAGAACGATAGCATGAAAGCTCGGCAGTGAAAATCATGCGCAGGAAGGAAGCGGCAAACGCAACAACACGCTCATGGGAACATTGAAATCAGGTGGAAACGAGCGTTTCGGCACCATCATCGAGCGCATCGGCATCGCGGGTAACTGTTGCAGGACATACACTTTCCCCTATACTTCATCGAAAGGAAAACCATGACCACCTCCCGTTTGCTCGCCGTCACGCTGGGTCTCGCTTTGCACCTGGGCGCCCACGCCGCCGACTTTACCGTCACCAGCACCGACATCGCGCCGGGCCAAACCCTGGCGCGGGCGCAAGTATTCCAGGGCTTCGGCTGCACGGGCGGCAACCTGTCGCCGCAATTGTCATGGCGCGGCGCGCCGGCCGGCACCAAAAGCTACGCCGTCACCCTGTACGACCCGGACGCGCCCACGGGCAGCGGCTGGTGGCACTGGAGCGTGTTTAATGTGCCCGCCAGCACCACTTCCTTGCCAGGCGGCGCCACGGCCAGCACTCTGCCGGCGGGCGCCACACAAGGACGCAACGATTACGGCGACAGCGCCTACGGCGGCGCCTGCCCGCCACCGGGCGACAAGGCGCACCGTTACCAGATCACCGTGTGGGCATTGAGCGTGGGCAAGCTGCCGCTGGACCAGCACGCCAGCGGCGCCATGCTCGGCTACATGCTCAACGCCAACGCGCTGGGCAAGGCGCAGCTGACGGGACTGTATGGCCGATGAGATCGACGCGGTGGCCATGAGCGAACTGCGCATCGCCCACGGCACCATCGAGGCGCGCCGCGCGCAAACCCTGCGCCGCGTGCCCGTCTTCCAGAGTGCCCTGTGCCGCGTGCGGCAGGGTACGAAGCTGCTGGAATGGGGCATTCGCCAAGCGCGCGCCGGCACGCACGATGTGGTGCTGATGCCGGCGGGACAGGAACTGGGCGTGGCCAACCTGCCCGGCGCGCAAGGCTACCGGGCCGAAGTGCTGAGTTTTTCACCGGCCCTGATCGCCCGTTTCCGCGCGCGCCATGGCGGCCTCGTCGATGCCCAGCTGCGCCAGGCGGCCACGGCCAGCCTGTGCGTGCCGCTCGATACCCACGCGGCGCAGGCCTGGGACCAGCTAATGGCCAGCCTGGCGGATAGCGCACCGCCCGCGCTGCTGGCGCACCAGGCGGAAGGCTTGCTGCTGGCCCTGGCCTTGGGCGGCCATTGCGGGCCGCTGTTGCTGGACCGCCGCGATCCGCTGGCCGCGCGCGTGCAGCAAGTGCTGTTGCTGGACCCGGGCGCCGACTGGAGCGTGGCCAAAGTTGCCCGCCATCTGCACCTGGGCGCGTCCACCCTGCGCCGCCAGCTGGCACTGGAACAGCGGCATTTCCGCGCCATCCTTGAAGACGTACGGCTGGGACTGGCCTTGCAGGAATTGCAATCTGGCATCTTACCCATCAGCGATATCGCGGCCGCCTGCGGCTACGCCTCGCCCTCGCGCTTCGCAGCCCGTTTCCGCCAGCACTACGGCCTGTCGCCGCGCGAACTGCGCGCCACGCTGTAAGGTCCTCTCAGCGCAAATGAATTGCAACAAGCGCTGACAGCGGGGCGATTTTCTTGCTACTATGCGCCCATGTCTTCCCGCCAGCCCACCCGCAAGCTTGCTCATCACGGTGCCGCCGCCCTCGCGCGCACGCCGTGGCGGCTGTGCGTGGCGCTGTTCAGTGCGCTGGCCCTCGTGTTCCTGCTGTCGACGGCCGCCTCGCACCTGCACAAGACGAGCCTCGACGCGGAAGAATGCGCGCTGTGCGCCACGGCCATCGACAAGGTGGCCGACATCGCCGTGCCGCCGGCCATCGCCGAGCCACCCGCCCAGTTACTGCCGTACCGCTTGCTGGCCATCGCGCCCGCACTCCTGGCGCCCGTCGCCACCCTCATCCTGCCGCCCGTGCGCGGTCCGCCTGCCGCCTCACTGTAATTCCACGCTGTTTTATCCATTTTTCAGGCTGCACCGCCGTGTTCTGACGCGCCGTGCCGCCTGGCGTTGACTATTTTGAGGCTTACCATGCAACACACTCCCCGCCTGAGCGCGCTGTCGCTCGCCCTTGCCAGCCTGTTTACCGTTTCCGCCCATGCCGCCGAGCCTGCCGAAGCCACTACCGATGCTGCCCCCCAAGACATGCAAAAGGTGGAAGTCACCTCTGCCCACCTGAAAAGCGCGCGCATCGAGCTGTCGCCGAAAGTCGGCACCACCATCTACAGCATCGACAGCCACATGGTCGACATGCTGGGCCAGGGCGACAACACGCCGTTCAATGAAGTGCTGCTGCGCCTGCCGGGCGTGTCGCAGGACTCGAAAGGTTCGGGCGCCCTGCACGTGCGCGATGACCATGCCAACGTGCAATACCGCATCAATGGCGTGCAACTGCCGGAAAGCATCACCGGCTTCGGCCAGTCGATCGACACGCGCTTGATCGACAAGACGGATTTCATGACGGGCGCCTTGCCGGCCCAGTTCGGCCTGCGCACGGCGGGCATTGTCGATATTGAAACAAAAGAGGGCGGCATGACACCGGGCGGGCGCATCGGCATTATGGTCGGCAGCCACGACCACGTGGAGCCGAGTGCGGAATTTTTCGGCAGCGTGGGCAAGTTCAATTACTACCTGTCCGGCAGCTACCTCGGCAATTCCCTGGGCGTGGAAAACCCGCAAGACACGCGCAGCGCCCTGCACGACAAGACGCGCCAGAACAAGTCGTTCGGCAGCCTGTCGTATTTCCTTGATGACAACACGCGCCTGGGCGCCATGTTCGGCACGTATAACGGCCGCTTCCAGATCCCGAACAACCCGAATCAGGCGCCGGCCTTCTCGCTCGATGGCCACAGCGATGCGCAGGCGGGCACGTCCACGTTACCGTCGTCGCAGCTCAATGAAAACCAGCGCGAAGTGAACTGCTTCCTCGTGCTGTCGCTGCAAAAAAGCCTGGGCGACGTCAATTACCAGGTGTCGGCCTTCCACCAGTATTCGGAACTGCACTTCACGCCCGATTCCATTGGCGACCTGATCTACAACGGCGTGGCTTCGGATTCGCGCCGCGCGAACAGCGCTTCCGGTGCCCAGTTCGACATCAGCTACAAATGGCACCAGGACCACACCGTGCGCGCGGGCCTGGCCTACACGCGCCAGAAGACGACGAGCGACAACACGGTGGCCGTCTTCCCCGCCATGGACGGCGCGCAAACGTCCACCACGCCCATCACGGTGCTGGACAACAGCGGCAAGACGGGCACCCTGGCCAGTTTTTACCTGCAGGATGAATGGCACATCAGCAAGCCTCTGACCCTGAACTATGGCGCCCGTTTCGACAAGGTATCGGCCTACACGAGCGAGCAGCAATGGAGCCCGCGCGTCAATCTGGCCTATCAGATCGCGCCGGGTACGGCCTTGCACGCCGGCTATTCGCGCTACTTCACGCCGCCACCGCAGGAATTGGCGGCGCAAGGCAGCATCGACCTGTACGCGAACACGACGAATGCGCCGGAAATCGGCCAGTCGGACAACGTCAAGGCCGAGCGCACGCATTACTACGACGTGGGCATCAGCCACCAGGTGAATGCGAAACTGACCGTGACGGCCGATGTGTACTATAAAAAGATCAACAACCTGCTGGACGAAGGCCAGTTCGGCCAGGCATTGATTTTGACGCCGTTCAACTATGCGGACGGCTACGCCAAGGGCCTGGAGTTATCGGCCATCTACAGCGAGAAAAACTGGGGCCTGTTCCTCAACGCCAGCACGCAAAAAGCGCAGGGCCGCAACATCAATTCGGGCCAGGCCCTGTTTGGCGCCGATGAGCTGAACTACATCAGCCAACACTATGTCTACCTCGATCATGACCAGAAATACACCTTGTCGGGCGGCGGTCATTATCACTTTGGCGATTCGCAAGTAAGCGCTGACTTCCTCTACGGCAGCGGCCTGCGCATGACCCCGGACGGCGGCGCGCCCAATTCCGGCCATTTGCCCGGCTATTTCACCGTCAACACGGCCCTCACGCACACGTGGAAAAACACGCCGGTCGGCAGAATCGAGGGACGCCTGGCCCTGATCAACCTGTTCGACAAATCGTATCTGCTGCGCGACGGTTCCGGCGTGGGCGTGGGGGCGCCGCAGTATGGCGCCCGCCGCAGTTTCTATGCGGGTTTATCAACGAGCTTCTAAGAGTTACGCGCGAAGACAGCGGCAGGGAGCAACGCCTGCCGCTGTCGGTTGCCGTACTATTTCATGACTTATCCCCAGACGATGGGCGCCTGGCCATGCGCCTGCAAATACGCATTCGCCTGGCTGAACGGCTTGCTGCCAAAGAAACCTTTGCTGGCTGACAAGGGAGATGGATGCGGCGCAGCCAGCACCAGGTGTTTGCCGGGATCGATCAGGGTACGCTTGGCCTGCGCATAGCCGCCCCACAGGATGAACACGAGATTGTCCCGTTCGGCGGACAGGTGGCGGATGGCGCTGTCCGTCAGTTTTTCCCACCCCTTGCCCGCGTGCGAGCCGGCCGCCCCCGCGCGCACCGTCAGCACGCTGTTGAGCAAGAACACGCCTTGCTCGGCCCAGTCGGACAAATCCGTGCGCGTGCGCGCCACGCCCACGTCGCTATGCAATTCCTTGAAAATATTCTGCAGGCTAGGCTGCGGCGGCGTGCCTTCGGGAATCGAAAAACACAGGCCCATGGCCGCGCCCGGCGTGTGATACGGGTCTTGCCCCAGGATCACCACCTTGACTTGCTCGAACGGCGTCAGGTCGAACGCCCGGAAAATGGTTTTACCCGGCGGAAAACACGGCCCGGCCGCGTATTCTTCCTTTACGAAGGCGGCCAGGCGTTCCCAGTAGGGCTGGGCAAACTCGCCTTCCAGCCGCGCCTTCCAGGATGCGTCGATGCGTACGTCCATGCGTCACCTCATAGCTTATCCGTCAACCATGCTTTTTCAGCATGCCAGTATAGACGCTCAGCCGCATGAAGTGGGCACGATACGATCAGGCAAAAAAAAACCGCCCGGCTTTGCAGCGGGCGGCTTGATGCGGCACAAATGGCTTAGAAATTCAGCGCCGACTCCACGCCGGCGCTGTGCGCCTGTTCATCCGCGTGGTACGAGCTGCGCACCATGGCGCCGACGGCGGCGTGGGTGAAGCCCATCTTGTACGCTTCCTCTTCAAACATTTTGAAGACGTCCGGATGCACATAGCGGCGCACGGGCAAGTGGCTGTTCGATGGCGCCAGGTATTGGCCGATGGTCAGCATGTCGATGTCGTGCTCGCGCATGTCGCGCATGACTTGCAGGATTTCCTCGTCCGTCTCGCCCAGGCCCACCATGATGCCGGACTTGGTTTTCACGTCCGGATACATGGCCTTGAAATCTTTCAGCAATTTCAGCGAGTGCATGTAGTCGGAACCGGGACGCGCTTCCTTGTACAGGCGCGGGGCCGTTTCCAGGTTGTGGTTCATCACGTCAGGCAAGCCATCCTTGAACAACAACAACGCTTTTTCCAGGCGGCCGCGGAAGTCCGGTACCAGCACTTCGATGCGGGTGTTCGGCGACAGGGCGCGCGTTTGCTGGATGCACTCGACGAAATGGCCGGCGCCGCCGTCGCGCAAGTCATCGCGGTCGACGGAGGTGATGACGACGTAGTTCAAACGCAGCTTGGCGATGGTTTTCGACAGGTTGGCCGGCTCTTCCTTGTCCAGCGGATCAGGACGGCCATGGCCGACGTCGCAGAACGGGCAGCGGCGCGTGCACTTGTCGCCCATGATCATGAAGGTGGCCGTGCCCTTGCCGAAGCATTCGCCGATGTTCGGGCAGCTGGCTTCCTCGCACACAGTGACGAGTTTATTTTCGCGCAGGATGTCCTTGATCTCATAGAAACGGGTCGAGGCCGACGCGGCCTTGACGCGGATCCAGTCCGGCTTTTTCAGGCGCTCGACTTGCTCGATCGGAATGATCTTGATCGGGATGCGCGAAGTCTTGCTGGCGCCTTTTTGCTTTTCGCTCGGGTTGTAGGCGGGAGCGGCGGGGGCGGTGCTGGAAATGGTCTCAGAAGTCATGGCTGCAAGCCCTTGACGGGCAGTGTTGGTTTGTTTGCTCAGGCATCCGCTGCCTGAGGCGCGCCTGCGGCGCTGTTTGCTTCGCTTACATCGAGTAATACGGTCAATTCATGGGCCAGGGCCCGCTGCACGTCGGCCAGCGGCGCCACGACGCCCATGCTGCGCATGTCCACCGTCTTCAGTCCGGAATAGCCGCAAGGGTTAATCCAGGAAAACGGCGCCAGGTCCATCGCCACGTTGAGCGATACGCCATGGTAGGTGCAGCCGTTGCCGCGCACTTTCAAGCCCAGCGCGGCGATCTTCGCACCCTTGTCTGGCCCACCGGCAATATAGATGCCAGGCGCGCCATCGATGCGCTCGCCAGCGAGATTATACGCCGCCAGCACGTTGATGATGGCTTGCTCGATTTTATGCACGAACTGGCGCGCATACAGCTTGCCGCCCGGCTTGTTGCGGCGCAAGTCCATCAGCAGGTAAATCACCACCTGGCCAGGACCGTGAAACGTCACTTCGCCGCCCCGGTCCGTCTGCACCACGGGGATCGCATCTGCGCCAGCCAGCAGATGGCCGCGGTCGGCCGCCAGGCCCAACGTAAATACGGGCGGATGCTCGACGATCCACAGTTCGTCGCGCGTCTCCGTCGTGCGCGCGTCGGTAAAGGCGCGCATGGCGGCAAAGGTGGGCTCGTAATCGACGCGGCCCAGTTCGCGGATCAGCGCCGTTTCGGTGCGGGTGGTGGTCATGACAGGTTCTGTAATCAACTGCCGGCGCCCTGCGGACGCTGCGGCGAAGCCGTGATTATAAGCCAGGCCGCCGTTTCATTCAGCCGTGGGCGCCGGCAACAACAGCAATCTGCCCAATTTTTGTGCAGCATGGCGCACCTGAGCCAGGCTCAAGGCCGTGTAACCGAGCAGCACGGCCGGCGCCAATTTTGCACTGTGGCAAAAATCACCGAGCGGCTGCAGCGCCAGCCCGTCCTGCGCCGCGCGCGCGCAAAACGCCCGTTCGTCGCTGTCCGGCGGCAGCCACAGCACGCAATGGAAGCCCGCCTGCTGTCCAGTGATCGTGTAGCGCCCGGGCGCGGTCTGCTCGAGGCAGGCCAGCAGCAGGTCGCGCCGTTCCTTGTAGGCCAGCCGCGCCTGGCGCAGATGGCGCACGAAGGCGCCTTCCTCCATCCAGGCGGCCAGCGCCAGCTGTTCCGTCACGCCCACGGAGCGGCCCGTCAACTGCACGATGCGCAGCAGCTGCGGGCGCAAGGCGGGCGGCAGCACCATGAAGCCCACGCGCAGGCCGGCAAACAGGGTTTTATTAAAACTGCCACAGTAAATCACGCGCTGGTACTGGTCCAGCGCCTTCAGGGCCGCCAGCGGAGCGCTGTGGTAATTGAATTCGCTGTCGTAATCGTCTTCCACCACCCAGGCGCCGTGGTCGTTCGCCCATTCCAGCAAGGCCAGGCGGCGCGTGACGGACATGGTCACGCCCAGCGGCGACTGGTGCGCCGGCGTCACGTACGCGAGGCAGGCATCCGCGTGCGCGGCCAGGGCGGCGCAATCGATGCCTTCGGCGTCGACGGCAATATCCACCGGCACGGCGCCCGCCAGGGCGAACAGGGCGCGCGCGGCAGGATAGCCCGGTTCTTCCAGGCAGACTTTATCGCCATCGCGCACGATGCCGCGCGCCAGCAAGTCGATCGCGTGGCGGATGCCGGTCGTGACGACGATGTCTTGCGGGTCGCAGCGGATGCCGCGGTACTTGGCGAGGAAATCGGCGATCTGCTGGCGCAGCTGGGGCAAGCCGGCCGGGTCGGCGCTGCACAGCTGCTCCGGCGTGGCGGCGGCCAGCGCCCGCGTGGCGCACTTGGACCAGGCGGCCATGGGAAACAGGCTGGCGTCGGCGCGCCGCGCAACAAACGGCAAGCCGTCGCGCACGCCCGTGTCCGAAGCGGGTACGGGCGCGGCGGCCGGTACGGCCAGGGTGGTATCGCCGAAGCCTGCCATCAAGAAACGTTCCGGCACGACGGCGCACACGCGCGTGCCGGAACCGGGCACGCGCGTCACGTACGCTTCCGCGTGCAGGCGGTCGAACACGGTTTCGATGGTGCCGCGCGACAACTCCCACCGTTCCGCCAGGGTGCGGCTGGACGGCAAACGGCTGCCTGCGGGCAGCATCTTCGTCAGGATGGCCGAGCGCAGCGCTTCATACGCGCTATCCTGCTTGTTGACGCCTTCCTTGTCGAGCCAGCTGGTTGGGCGAGGCAAGTCCAGGGCGTGCGGTGATTTTCCTCGCGGCATGATAATCGTCCAAGTGGTCCAATGAGTTTTCTGATGAGTGGCACTTCGCATTACACCACAACCATCCTACTCTCACCGTTCCGGTACGCCAGCGGGGCGCACGCTTGTATGGATCGTATAAACAATGCAGAAACAAATCGCTTTATGGGCCTGGGGCGGCATCGTGCTGCTGCTGGTCTGCCTGTCGCGCATCAGCATCGACATCTATTTGCCTTCGCTGCCGGCCATGGCCGATGCCCTGCATGCCAGCGATGCTCAGTTACAACTGACGCTGAGCCTGTTCATGACCGGTTCGGCCGCCTCGATGCTCGCTTGCGGGCCGCTGGCCGACCGCTACGGACGCCGTCCCGTGCTGCTGGCCGGCACGGGCATTTTTGTGCTCGCCAGCATTGTCTGCACCGTCACCAGCGATGTGCACGTGCTGATCGCCGCGCGCGTGCTGCAGGCGTTCGGCGGCTGCAGCGGCACCATCATCGGCCGGGTCATGGTGCGCGACCGTTTTGACCCCGCCACGCAGGCGCGCATGCTGGGAAAAATTTCGATGGTGATGGGCTTGTCGCCTATCCTCGCGCCGCTGGCCGGCAGCGTGCTCGACGCGGCCTTCGGCTGGCGCGCCGTGTTTGGCGTGCTGTGCGCACTGGGCGCGCTGTCGCTGGGGCTGATCGCCGCCTACGTGCCGGAAACCAAACCGGCCAGCGTCGTGCCACAGGGAAATACCCTCGCGCTGTACCGCCGCCTGCTGGGCGACAGGTATTTCCTGCGCTATGCGCTGGCCATCGGCTGTGTGTATTGCACGTATTTCCCCTTCATCGCGGAATCGTCCGTGCTGTTGCAAAGAGGCATGCATCTGTCGCCGCACGCATATGCGCTGGTATTCGCGCTGACGGTCAGCGGCTATATCGCGGGTTCGAGCCTGTTTCGCGCCCTGGGACCGCGCCTGGGCGCCGATTACATGCTGGGCGTGGCGGTGCTGATCAATGTGGCGGGCGCGGCCAGCCTGTTGCTGGCGGGGACGTTGGCGCCGCGGCACGTGGCCTCGCTGGTGGCGCCCATGTTGCTGGTGATGGTGTCGGTGGGCATGGCCATTCCCGCCTGCCAGCTGGCCGTGCTGCAGCCGTATGGCGACCAGGCGGGCAGCGCCTCGGGCCTGTTCTTCTTCGTGCAAATGCTCATCACGGCCATTTGCGGCGCCGTCATCGCCACCATCACGGACGGCAGCGAAAAACCGCTACTGTGGGTGACGGCGGCGGCCAGCGCGGCCTTTGCCGCCGTCTGGCTGCTCACGAGGAAGCGGGCCAGCACGACGGAGGCATGTCTTACATGACGATCTTCACCATCGGGTGGCCCGACAGCGCCGTGTACAGGGCGTCGAGCTGCTCGCGGCTGATGGCGCGCACGGTGACGGTCAGGCCCGTGTAATTGCCCTTGCCCGATGGGCGCTCTTCCATGCGGCCCGCGTGAAAGGTCGGATCGTGGCTGATGACCAGCTCGAGCATGGTCGGCGCGAAGTCGACATGCGTCGGGCCCATGATCTTGATGGGAAAGTCGCTCGGGTATTCGATCAGCGATTCGCTGGGGGGAATCGTCACTTCGGTCGGTGGGGTCGTTTGCATGGGAAATCCAATCAGTGCCGGTCAGAACAGGCAGCGCTTATCGCGCGGCGGCTGCATAAAAGCGTATTGTAGCCAACTTTGAGGGCGGCTGCCCCAGCCGCCATGGCACAGACGGCAAGGCAAAAAAAAAGCCAGCTGGGTAAGCTGGCGGAAAACTATTTCGTTTGGACAAAATAGCCGGAAAAGCGATGCTGTCACTTGGAGGATAAGCAGTGGTCGTACTATAGACAAACGACGGCGGCTTTGCCTCCGGTATGTGACGAACTGCGCATTTTGCGGCTTGAATGTCGATACGGCGCGACAGACGGGAGGGCCGCCGCCGTCAGCGCTCCGCTTCCGGCTGCAGCCGGCTGTTGCGACCGGGATTGCCGCGCTCATGGTTGCGCTCACGCGGCGCATTGGGGCGCTCGGCACCGCGCGCTTCCTGGGGCGG
Organism: Janthinobacterium sp. Ant5-2-1; assembly: GCF_001445815.1. Classification (NCBI taxonomy): domain Bacteria; kingdom Pseudomonadati; phylum Pseudomonadota; class Betaproteobacteria; order Burkholderiales; family Oxalobacteraceae; genus Janthinobacterium; species Janthinobacterium sp. Ant5-2-1. The sequence continues at coordinate 12,259 of NZ_LNCE01000049.1, forward strand.
ACGGGCGGCCGGCGCCGGCATCGGCGGCGGCGCGGGCCGCGGCTGGGCCACAGGCGGCGGGGCAGGCAAGACCGGCGGCGCCGTCTGCAGCACTTCGCGGCGGGGGCCACGTTCGGCGCGGTGCCAGTCGGCGCGGGGCCGCTCCTCGCCACGCCACCCGGGACGGGCCACATGATCTTGCACGGGCGGCAAGGCCGGCATGGCCGGCATCAGGGGCTGTTGCGGCACCGGCGGCTGTTGCGGCTGCTGAGGCTGGGCTGGCACGGGCGGCCGGTTCGGCTGCATGGGACGCGGCGCCATGTGCGTCTGGCCATCGTCCGTCTGCAAGCGGCCAGGACGGTTGACCCAGTCGCGCCGGGGCTCCCTGTCGCCGCGCGGCGCATCAACGGGTCGCTGCCAGTTGCCGGCCGGCGCAGGCGCCGTACTCAACGGCAAGCTTTGCATGACGGGCGGCGGCATGGTGGTGCGGTTGCGGCGCGGCACGTCGACCGTGCGCGCGCCGCCAAAACGCTCGCCGGGCAGCATCGTCATGCCTTCGCGGCGTTCGCGCTCGCCCGCTACGGGGCGGCGCCCCTCGGCCATACGGTTGATGCGGCGTTCATACTCCGCGCTGGCGCGGTAGCCGGGCACGTAGCGCTCGTGCGGCGACAGGGGGAACCAGCCGACGCCGGGGCGCTGGCCATGCTGTGGCCCGTTATGTGGTCCATGATTACCGCCGACCCAGCCCACCAGCGCCGGCGCCCAGGGCACGCGGCCACGTTCGCGGCCCGGCGCCCAGCCCCAGCGATGGCCCAGCAGCACCCAGCGGCCGTAATGCGAAGGCGCATAGCCCCACGGCGCATTGTCGACCCAGGTCCAGCCCCACGGCGCGATCCATGTCCAGCGTCCGTCGCTGTATGGCGCCCAGCCGGCCGGCACGGCGCTGGGCAGCCACAAGGGGCCATATTCCGCGTTGTCTTGCCAGGCGCCGTAGCGGTCCAGCTCTTCATAGCCGGTCGTATCGTCCGTGACATAGCGCAAGGCCGGCGCGGCGGCGGGCAAGGCTTCGGGCCAGTTGTCGAAAGCGATCCTGTGCAAGGCGCCCGTGCGCAATTCCTCGTCCGTCAGCTCGGCGCGCTTGCCTGCGCGCAAGGTCACGCTGCCCGTCGCGCCATCCACGTCGGCCGCGCCGTCGAGCACGCTGACGACGCTGGTGCCGGGCTGGCGCCCCGCCTCGATGCGCACCCAACCCGGCTGGGTCAGGATCACGCGGGCCTGGGCGGTGGTCAGCTCGAAGCCGCGCAGCGCGTCCGGGTTGCGCACGCGCACGCTGACCGTGCCATAGCTGAGGTGCAATTTGAAACTGTCGTCATCGAGCTCGCTCACTTCCAGCTCGGAATCGCCATCGAGGCGCACGGCGGCAGCGCCCACGCGAAACTCGGCCAGCGCGCCGCGCATGGTGCTGAGCCGGTTATCCGTCGTGACGGGCCAGTTCAGCAGGGCGTTTTGCGCATCGCCATCGCCGGCGCGCACCAGCACCTGCCCTTCGACGGTGGAAATGCGGCCCACGCGCGCGGGCGGGTCTTCGGCCAAGGCCAGGGAACAGGCCGACGACAGCAGCACGGCGCACACGGTATTGAACAGGGGAAAAGACAGGATAGGACGCATGGTAGCGCTCCAGGCAGGACTTACAAGGACGACATGCTGTCGATTACATCCTCATCAGGCGGGCATCGCAAGCGGGCTTACAAATGTTTGCATATTAACTTCGGTCAGGCCGCCGCCTGGCCACCGCGCTTGACAAAGAACAGGGCGGCACCGACGGCCATCAGCAAGCCGCCAAAGAAGCGGTTCTGCTTTTTCACGGCCTTGGCGTCGCGGAAAAAACGCTGCATTGACGAGGCGAGGAAGGCATAGCTGTGCATGACGATCTGGTCGATCGTGCACATGGTAACGGCCAGTATCAGCAATTGCGGCAGCAACGGCGCAGCAGGGCTGATGAATTGCGGCAACACCGCCACCATGACGATGATGCCCTTCGGATTCGTCACGTTCGTCAAAAAACCCGTCAGCACGCGCCGGCGCCAGGACGGCACCACGGCGTCGGCATGCAGTTCGCCGGCCACCGCCACCTTGGCGCGCCATTGCGACAGGCCCAGGTAGATCAGGTACAGGGCGCCCACCGTCTTGACGATATTGAACGCCACTTCGGAGGCCAGCAGCAGGGAACCGACGCCGGCGCCGGCGATACCGAGCACCACCAGCAGCCCCAGCTGCAGGCCGAGAATCGTGGCGCTGGCCTTCTTCACCCCGTACGACAGGCCGTGCGACATCGACAGCACGGCGCCCGAGCCGGGCGAGACGGCGATGATGGAGGCGGCGACGACAAAGGTGATCCAGGTGGCGAAGGGCATGCGGTTTCCAAAAAATGGGGATAAGAGGCAATTTTAACCCGCTCAGTGCGGCCTTGCCGGCCCGCCCTGAGGTAAGATCGCACTCGTGCCTTACCTATGCCATCCCTTGCCGTACAACCAAGAATAACATCATGAAAAACAACACTTTCCTCGCTCCCCGACTCCCTGCCACCGCCATGGGAGCGCGCTGAGATGGCCAGCTCCAGCCTGTTGGCCCTGCTCGACGACATCGCCAGCATCCTCGATGACGTTTCCCTGATGACCAAAGTGGCCGCCAAGAAGACGGCCGGCGTGCTCGGTGACGACCTGGCTCTGAACGCGCAGCAAGTGGCCGGCGTGCGCGCCGAGCGCGAATTGCCCGTCGTGTGGGCCGTCGCCGTCGGCTCGCTGAAGAACAAGGCCATCCTCGTGCCCGCCGCGCTGGCCATCAGCGCGTTTGCGCCGTGGGCCATCACGCCGCTCTTGATGGTGGGCGGCGCCTACCTGTGCTTCGAGGGCTTCGAAAAGATCGCCCACAAATACCTGCATCCGGACGACAGCCACAAGGCCGAGCTGGCCCAGGCGCTGCGCGACCCGCAGGTCGACCTCGTCGCGCTGGAAAAGGACAAGATCAAGGGCGCCATCCGCACCGACTTCATTTTATCGGCGGAAATCATCGTCATCGCGCTGGGCACGGTGGCCGCGGCCACCTTCGCCGAGCAGGTGGCCGTCGTCGTCGGCATCGCCCTCATCATGACGGTGGGCGTGTACGGCCTGGTGGCCGGCATCGTCAAGCTCGACGACGCAGGCTTTTACCTGGCGGCGCGCAAGGGCGCGGGCGCGCTGATGGATGGCGTGCGCGGCTTTGGCCGCATGCTCGTGTCGGCGGCGCCGAAACTGATGAAATTTCTCTCCGTCGTGGGCACCCTGGCCATGTTCATGGTCGGCGGCGGCATCCTGACGCACGGCTGGCCGTGGGCCAGCGGCATGTTGCACCACGCGGAAGCGGCCGTCGGCGGCGTGGCCGGCATCGGCCCCGTGCTGGCAGCCGTCACGCCCAGCCTGATCAACGCTGTAGCCGGCCTCATCGCCGGTGGCCTGGTGCTGGCCGGCGTCACGGCCGTGTCGGCTTTGTTGCGCATGGTCAAGTCAAGCAAATAGGCTTTCTGGTCTGATGGGGCGGCAGGCGCATCCGTGCCTGTCGCCCCGGCCATGCCGACGGCGCCGTCCGTCCATGGAGACCCTATGCAGACTTCCCCCATCCAACGTCCCAGCAGCGCCTTTATCGGCGCCTCCTGGGCGGCATTGCTGATCGGTGTCATCACTTACCTGTCAGGCCTGTGGAACGCCAGCATGGCCCTCAACGAGAAGGGCTATTATTTTACGATCCTCATGTACGGCCTGTTCGCCGCCATCTCGCTGCAGAAATCCGTGCGCGACCGCGCCGAGGGCATCGCCGTGACGGGGATTTACTTTGGCCTGTGCTGGATTTCCGTCCTGCTGGCCTTGCTGCTGCTGACGGTCGGCCTGTGGAACGCCACCCTGCAGAACAGCGAGAAGGGGTTTTATGCGATGGCATTCCTGCTGAGCCTGTTCGCCGCCGTGGCCGTGCAAAAGAATGTGCGCGACGTGGCGCGCGCCTCGGCCGCCACACCCGTCGAGGTGCCGGGAACTTAAACGCCAGCCGCGCATCTATCCCTGTATCCGCACAGGGAGGCGACGATGAGCGACCAGCAAAAACGTTTGCAGATGGCACTGGAGGCGGCGCACATGGCGATCTGGGATTCGCGCATCGTCGATGGCCAGGTGATCGACGGCACGGTCAGCTGGTCGGCCAGGGGCGCCACCTTGCTGGGCCTGGAAGAGCGCCCGCTAACGCAACCGTTCCGCAGCTTTCTCGACTGCGTGCACGCCGACGACCGCGGCAAGGTGCTCGGCGTGCTGCAGGATGGCGTGCGTCGGCGCGGCGGCTACGACCTGCAATACCGCGTCGTCTGGCCCGATGGCAGCGAACACTGGCTGGCGGCCAAGGCGCACATCTTCACGAATGCGGACGGCCAGCCCGACCGCACCCTGGGCATCATCTGGGATATCACCGAGCACATGCTGCGTGAACTGATGATCGCCGAGAGCAAGGAACTGGCCGAAGTGACGCTCAGCTCCATCGGCGACGGCGTCATCACCACCGATCCGTTCGGCAAGACCCGCTACCTGAACCGGGTGGCCGAACAATTGACGGGCTGGAGCAACGAGCTGGCCCAGGGCATGGACATCTGGGAAACCCTGAACCTCGTCGATGAACATACGGGTGAGCCGCTCGACCACGTGGCCATCAAGTGCTTGCGCCAGCGCCAGGCCATCGGCATTTCCACGCATGCGCAGCTGGTCACGCGCGACGGGCGGCGCATCGCCGTGGAAGACTCGGCCGCCCCCATCTGGTCGCGCAACGGCAATATCCTCGGCGCCGTCGTCGTGTTCCGCGACGTCAGCCATGAGCGCAAGCTGAGCCAGCAACTGTCGTGGCACGCCACGCACGATATGCTGACGGGCCTGATCAACCGGCGCGAATTCGAACACCTGGTTGCCGGCGCCCTGCACACGGCCAAGCAGGATGGCCACGTGCATGCGCTGCTGTACCTGGACCTGGACCAGTTCAAGGTCATCAACGATACCTGCGGTCATGGCGCCGGCGACGTGCTGCTGCAACTGCTGGCGAAAATGCTGCAGGCACAAATGCGCGACAGCGACATCCTCGCGCGCCTGGGCGGCGACGAACTGGGCGTGCTGCTGCCGCACTGCCCGCTCGACCACGCGCGCGTGATCGGCGAACAGCTGCGCCAGTCCATCCGCGATTTCCGTTTCGCCTGGGATAGCCGCAGCTTCGAGCTGGGCGTGAGCATCGGCATGGTGGAGATCAACCAGGACAGCAAGTCCATGAGCGAGCTGCTGAGCGCGGCGGACCAGGCCTGCTACCTGGCCAAGGAGCAGGGCCGCAACCGCATCCACGTCTACCAGGAGTCGGACGTCATGCTGGCGCAGCGGCACGGCGAAATGCTGTGGATTTCGCGCCTGAACGAAGCGTTCGCCCACGATTACTTCCGCCTGTACGCCATGCCCATCGTGCACCTGCACGACAGCCAGGAACACCACGACGAAGTGCTGATCCGCATCCGCAACAGCCAGGGCGACCTGATCTTGCCAGGCGCCTTCATTCCCGCCGCCGAACGCTACGACATGATGCTGTCCATCGACCGCTGGGTCATCCGCGCCGTGTGCGCGCATATCGAGAGCGTACGCGACAGCCTGCCGCCGATCGAAGCGATGACGGAAAGCCGGCGCCGCGCACCGGCCCTGTATTCCGTCAACCTGTCGGGCATGTCGCTGGCCGACGCCGGCTTGCACGACTACATCACCGAGCAGTTCGTGCAGTTCGCCATCGCCCCCGAACAAATCTGCTTTGAAATCACGGAAACGGCCGTCATCGCCAACCTGCCCAAGGCGCAAGTGTTCATGCGCCAGCTCAAGGCCATGGGCTGCCGCTTCTCGCTCGACGACTTCGGCAGCGGCTTTTCCTCGTTCGGCTACCTGAAGGCCCTGCCCGTCGACTACCTGAAGATCGACGGCGTCTTCGTGCGCGACATCGCCAGCAACGCCATCAACCGCGCCATGGTCAAGGCCATCAATGAAGTGGGCCACGTGATGGGCTTGAAAACGGTGGCCGAATACGTGGAAGACGAAGCCACCCTTGCCGTCATCCGCGAGCTGGGCATCGACTACGCGCAAGGCTACGCCGTGGGCAGCCTGCGGCCGCTGACGGCGGGCGTGGATTAGCAGCCACCGACAACCAGTAACTTTAAAACAATGCCGCATTGCTATCGCTAAATGCGTGCAAGCACGACCAATCTGGAGGATTTTGATCTACATCAATAAATTTGCGCAGGCGACTCCTTACACTGATCTCCATTCTTGCAATCGTGCAAGTCTTACTCACCAATTAGCTCTTCAACTGATCAGGAAGCCGCGACCATGCGACAAAATTTGCCAGTGACTAACCGTGAAGTCCTCGTTCTGGACGACCAGGCCATCGTGTCGAAAACGGATATGAACGGCAATATCGTGTATGTGAACCCGTACTTCAGCCAGGTCAGCGGCTTCAGCGAGGCCGAGCTGCTCGGCTCGCCCCAGAACATCGTGCGCCACCCGGACATGCCGGCCGAAGCGTTTGCCGACCTGTGGGCCTCAGTCCAGGCCGGCACGCCGTGGACGGGCCTGGTCAAGAACCGCTGCAAGAACGGCGATTTTTACTGGGTGCGCGCCAACGTCACGCCCATCCGCGAAGCAGGCAAGACCATCGGCTACATGTCCGTGCGCGTAAAAGCGGACAAAGATCAGGTGAAAGTGGCCGAGGAAGCCTACGCGGCCATCCGCAACAAGGAAGGCGGCAACATCGTCATCAAGCACGGCCAGATCGTGCGCCCGGGCCTGGCGCACCTGCTGCACAAACTGACGCACATGTCGCTCAACCTGCGCATCTGGGCCGCCACCTCCATCGTCAACTGTCTGCAACTGCTGGTGTGCGTCATCAGCCTGTTCGCCAGCGGCGGCAAGATCACCAATTACGCCATCTTCGGCGCCACCCTGTTCGGCTTCCTGATCAACGTCTTCCTCTGGTACACCTTGCGCATGTCCGTGCTCAAGCCGCTGGGCAAGGCCCTGAACGGCGCGCGGGCCATTGCCGCCGGCGACCTGTCGGGCAGTTTCGAAACGGACAGCACGGATGAAATGGGGCAATTGCTGCGCGCGCTGCAACAGATGAACAGCAACCTGATCGCCACCATCCGCGACGTGCGCATCAACGTGGAAACCATGGCCGTGGCCACCAGGCAAATCGCCGTCGGCAATATGGATTTGTCGGGCCGCACGGAATCGCAGGCGGCCAGCCTGGAAGAGACGGCTTCAAGCATCGAGGAATTCTCGTCGACCGTGAAACAGAATGCGGACAATTCCGTGCAAGCAAACGAGCTGGCCGTGGCCGCCTCGAAAGTGGCCGTGCAGGGCGGCGAGATCGTCTCCGAAGTGATCACCACCATGGACGACATCAACACTTCCTCGAAGAAAATCGTCGACATCATCGGCCTGATCGAAGGCATCGCCTTCCAGACCAACATCCTGGCCCTGAACGCGGCCGTGGAAGCGGCGCGTGCCGGCGAGCAGGGCAGGGGCTTTGCCGTCGTGGCGGGCGAAGTGCGCAACCTGGCGCAGCGCTCGTCCGTGGCGGCCAAGGACATCAAGCAACTGATTGAAATTTCCGTCGGCAAGGTGGGCGCCGGCATGCTGCAGGTGAACCGCGCCGGCGCCACCATGGAGCAGGTGGTCAGCTCCGTCAAGCAGGTGACGGCCATCATGCAGGAAATTTCCATTGCCTCGCGCGAACAGAGCATCGGCGTCGACCAGGTCAACCAGGCCATCGCCCACATGGACCAGGTGACGCAGCAGAACGCGGCCCTGGTGGAAGAAGCGGCCGCGGCGGCCACGCGCCTGGCGGAAGAAGCGGCCAGCCTGTCGCAAGCCGTGAGCCTGTTCAATTTCGGCAAGATGCCGCCACCGCGCCGCGTCGCCACGCCCGGCGGCAAGTCGGGCGCTGCGGGCGCCGCGAACGCCGGCAAGCCCGCCATGAAACGCCTGGCCGCCTAAACCTTTCAAGACTTCATACACATCATGCCTACACTACTCAGCAGTGCTTCCGCCGACCTGGACGCCGTCGTCGAATTCGACCCGGTCATCATCGGCAAGATGAGCCAGTCCGGCCCCCGCTACACGTCCTATCCGACCGCCGACCGTTTCCATGCCGACTTCGGCTATGGCAACTTCCTCGAAGCGCTGGCCGCCCTGCGCATGCGCGGCGGCCGCCGTCCGCTGTCGCTGTACGTGCACGTGCCGTTCTGCGACACCCTGTGCTACTACTGCGCCTGCAACAAGATCATCACGAAAGACCGCAGCAAGGCCGCCACCTATCTCAGCTATCTGAAACAGGAAATCGCCATGCAGGGCAAGCTGTTTGCCGGCATGAACCAGATCGAGCAATTGCACTTCGGCGGCGGCACGCCCACCTACCTGAGCGAAAAGCAGATGGACGAACTGATGGCGCACCTGCGCCAGCATTTCGAGTTTGCATCCGATGAAGACGGCGAATATTCGATCGAGATCGACCCGCGCACCGTCTCGCGCGAACGCGTGTTTTCGCTGCGCGCGCAAGGTTTCAACCGCATCAGCCTGGGCGTGCAGGATTTCGACGCCGACGTGCAAAAAGCCGTCAACCGCATCCAGCCGGAAGCGGAAACGGTGGCCATCATGCAGGCGGCGCGCGACGCCGGTTTCCGCTCGATCAGCATCGACCTGATCTACGGCTTGCCGAAGCAAAACCTGGAAACGATGACGGAAACGCTGCGCAAGGTGATCAACGCCAGCCCGGACCGCATCGCCCTGTACCACTACGCGCACATGCCGCATCTGTTCAAGCCGCAGCGCCGCATCCTCGACGCCGACATGCCCGACAGCGCCACCAAGCTGGCCATGCTGGGCCTGTGCATCGCGCGCCTGACGGCCGCCGGCTACGTCTACATCGGCATGGACCATTTCGCCAAGCCGACGGACGACCTGGCCGTGGCGCAGCGCCAGGGCCGCTTGCACCGCAACTTCCAGGGCTATTCCACGCGTGCGGAAGCTGACCTGATCGCCTGCGGCGTGTCGGCCATCAGTTCCGTCGGCGCCGTCTACAGCCAGAATGAAAAGACGCTCGACGCGTACTATGAAAAGCTCGACGAAGGCGTGCTGCCGATCGCGCGCGGCATCAAGCTCGACACGGATGATTTGTTGCGCCGTATCATCATCCAGATGCTGATGTGCAATTTCGAATTGTCGATCGCCAGCATCGAGCAGGCACACCCCGTGCAATTTCGCAGCTACTTTGCCAGCGAACTGGACAAGCTGCGCGAACTGGCCCGCGACGGCTTGCTCGTCATCGAGGAAGACTGGCTGACGGTCACGCCGAAAGGGCGCTTGTTGATCCGCAATATCTGCATGGTCTTCGACCGCTACCTGACCATGGCGCGCGCGAATACGGCGCCCGACGCGGTGCAACCGCTGCGCTACTCGAAAACGGTGTAGGTGTAGCGCCACGCGATGAACGCCCTCAGCCTCGTGCCCATGTTCCTCGTCGGCCTGGCCGGCAGCGTGCACTGCATCGGCATGTGCGGCGGCATCGTGGGCGCGTTGTCGCTGGGCGGCGGCGCACCGGCGCCAACACGGCCCGTGATCGCCATCGCCGTGGCACGCCCCGCAGTCCAGGCGAACGTGCTGCGCGTGCTGGCCTACAACGGCGGGCGCATAGTCAGCTACATGCTGGCCGGCGCCATGGCCGGCAGCTTGGCGGGCGCGGGCATGCTGCACCTGGCGTCCCTGCAAGTGGCCGGCTACTGGCTGGCCAACCTGATGCTCGTTGCTTTGGGCCTGTACCTGATGGATGCCTGGCGCGGCCTGGCCCATCTGGAAGCGGCCGGCAACGTCGTCTGGCGCCGCGTGCGCCCCCTGCTGAAACCGATGATGCCCATGGATACGCCGTTCAAGGCGCTGGCCGTGGGCGGCCTGTGGGGCTGGGTGCCGTGCGGCATGGTCTACAGCGCGCTGCTGACGGCCATGATGCAAGGTTCGGCCCTGAACGGCGCGGCCACGATGGCGGCCTTCGGCCTGGGCACCCTGCCCACTTTGCTGGGCATGGGTTTGCTGGGCACGCGCTTGCGCACGCAGATGCAGCGCCGTCCCGTGCGCATTGCCAGCGGCTTGCTGGTGCTGGGCTTTGGTCTGCTGGGTCTGTTGCGCGCCGTCAATGGCGTCTCGCTGGGCTGGCTCGACGCCCTGTGCGTCACGGGCCATCCATGAAAAGACGCATGAAAACAAACCTATGAACGCTGTGCTACAACCCTCCGCCTGCTTCCATTGCGGCTTGCCCGTGCCAAGCGGTTCCAGCTGGAACGTGACCATCGACGACGTGCCGCGCGCCATGTGCTGCCCCGGCTGCGAAGCGGTGGCGCAAACCATCGTCGACATCGGCCAGAGCGCGTATTACCGCGACCGCGACGAATACGCCGTCAACGCAGCCGATGCGACCATGGTGCCGCCCGAACTGCGCCTGTACAGCAATGACGACGCGCAATTCGCGCGCGACGCCAGCAGCTGCGAAGCGACCCTGTCCGTCGAAGGCATCCGCTGCGCCGCCTGCGTCTGGCTGATCGAGCGCCAGCTGACGCGCCTGCCCGGCGTGCAGGCAGCCAGCCTGAACGTCGCCACGGAGCGCCTGTACGTGCGCTGGAGCCGCGCGCAGTGCGAGCCGGGCGACATCCTGCAAGCCGTGCGGCAAGTCGGCTACACGGCTTATCCGTATGACGCCGTGCGCCATGGCGAGCGCCTGCAAAAAGCCAGCAAGACCCTGGGCCGCCAGCTGTTCGTGGCCGGCCTGTCGATGATGCAGGTGATGATGTACGTGGCGCCCGCCTACCTGGCCGAGGATGGCACCCTGGACGACAATATGGCCAGCCTGATGCGCTGGGCCAGTCTGCTGCTGACCCTGCCCGCCATCTGCTATTCGGCCATGCCCTTCTTCCAGGGCGCCTGGGCCAGCTTGCGCGCGCGCACCCTGGGCATGGACGTGCCCGTCGCGCTGGGCATCCTGGCCGCCTTCTTCGGCAGCGTGGTGGCAACCTTTACGGGCCGCGGCGAGGTGTATTACGACTCGGCCACGATGTTCATTTTTCTCTTGCTGTGCAGCCGCTATTTCGAGCTGCAGGCGCGCCGCAAGGCCGCTTCCGCGCTCGATCGCCTGCAGCACGCCTTGCCTGCCTCCGCCTCGCTGATGGCGGGCTATCCCGACAACCGCGCCACCACCCTGGTGCCGGCCGGCAGCCTGGCCGTGGGCGACGTCATCCTCGTCAAGCCGGGCGAGGCGATCGCCGCCGACAGCGTCATCGTCGAGGGCACGAGCGCGCTCGATTTGTCCTTGCTGACGGGCGAGAGCGCGGCGCAGCGACGCAAAACGGGAGAGCGGGTGCCGGGCGGGGCGATCAATGCCAGCGCAGCACTCATCTTGCGCGTGCTGAAACCGGCACGCGAAAGCACCTTGTCCGATTTATTGAAACTGATCGAGCGGGCCGGCAGCGGCAAGCCGCAGATCGCGCAGTGGGCCGACAAGGTCGCCGCCTGGTTCGTGCTGGGCCTGCTGCTGTTTGCCATCGCCGTGTTCGCCTTTTGGAGCTGGCACGACCCGTCGCAGGCCTGGCCCGTGGCCATTGCCGTGCTGGTCGTGTCGTGCCCGTGCGCGCTGTCGCTTGCCACGCCGACGGCGCTGGCGGCCGCCACCGACAGCCTGCTGCGGCGCGGCGTGCTGATCGTCCAGCCGCACGTATTGGAAACCCTGCACCGCGCCACCCACATCGTCTTCGACAAGACGGGCACCTTGACCCTGGGCCGGCCCGTGCTGCGGCAAATCGAAGGGCTCGGCAGCCTGAGCGAGAACGCTTGCCTGCAGGTGGCCGCCGCGCTGGAAGCGGGCAGCGCCCATCCGCTGGCGCAGGCGATCCTGGCGGCGGCAGGCGAACCATCGGGCGCGCATGCAGAGCAAGTGCAGGAAGTGCAGGGGCAGGGATTGGAAGGCATCGTCGACGGCGTGCGCTACCGCCTGGGCAATGCGGCCTTTGTCGCCGCCATCGCCGGGCCGCCGCTGGGCGACACGGCCATCGGCATGCAGGGCATGACGCCGCTGTACCTGGGCGCGCAGGGGCGCTGGCTGACGCGCTTTTTACTCAGCGATGCGCTGCGCCCGGAAGCACGCGACGTGGTCGCGTATTTCCAGCGGCGCGGCAAACAAGTCGTGCTGCTCAGCGGCGACCAGGAAGCGCTGACGCAAAGCGTGGCGACGGAACTGGGCATCAACACGGCGTGCGGCGAATGCCTGCCCGATGAAAAGCTCGATTTCGTGCAGCAGTTGCAGGCGACGGGCGCCGTGGTGGCGATGGTGGGCGATGGCATCAACGACGCGGCCGTGCTGAGCGGCGCCGATGTCTCGTTCGCCATGGGTTCCGGCGCCGCCCTGGCGCAGGCGCATGCGGACACGGTGCTGCTGTCGAGCCAACTGGTGTCCGTGCTCGACACGGCGAAGACGGCCGCGCGCAGCATGCGCATCATCCGCGAAAACCTGGGCTGGGCCACCCTGTACAATCTGACGGCCATCCCGGCCGCCGCGCTGGGTTTCTTGAACCCCTGGCTGTCCGGCGTCGGCATGGCTGCCAGCTCGGCCGTCGTCATCGCCAACGCCCTGCGCCTGCGGAAAGCCTGAACATGGAAGCACTGTACCTCCTCATCCCCTTGAGCGTCGTCGTCGTCTTCATCGCCCTGTGGGTGTATTTCACGGCCTCGGACGGCGGCCAGTTCGACGACCTCGTCGGACCGGGCCTGCGCGTGCTGCAGGACGACGACACGCCGCCCCAGCCGGCGCCCGGCGAACCGCATCCCTGACCTCCCAGCCCGGTCGGCGTCCCGCACGCCATGGCCGGCGCGTCTGCCCCGCCCTGATTGCAGGGATCTTGTATGGCTTTTTTGAGCGGAATTTGACCGAAATACCGCTTTATTTCGATGCCAGTTCGCTACGCTTATTTCATCCGGGGAATTTTGATCCACATCAAAGTTTTTTCACGGTCAAACACTTACTCTCTGGCCACCATCATAAATAGTAATTCCAGGGAGAGTCTTTGTGGATCAATCGCTGAACTATAACTACAAGATCGTGAAGCAATTCGCGGTCGCTACTGTGGTATGGGGCATCATCGGCATGCTGGTTGGCGTTATCATCGCCGCTCAGCTGGCCTGGCCTGCCCTGAACCTCGACATACCATGGCTGACATACGGACGCCTGCGTCCGCTGCACACGAATGCGGTGATTTTCGCCTTCGGCATCTGCGGCCTGTTCGCCACCTCGTACTACGTTGTCCAACGCACCTGCCAGGTGCGCCTGTTTTCCGACAAACTGGCCGCCTTCACCTTCTGGGGCTGGCAAGCCGTGATCCTGTGCGCCGTCGTCACCTTACCCATGGGCATGACGCGCGGCAAGGAATACGCGGAACTGGAATGGCCTATCGCCATCCTCATCGCCGTCGTCTGGATCGCCTACGCCATCGTGTTCTTCGGCACCCTGATCAAGCGCAAGGTCAAGCACATCTACGTGGCCAACTGGTTCTTCGGCGCCTACATCCTGGCCGTGACGATTTTGCACGTGGTCAATGGCGCCGTCATGCCAGCCTCGTTCACCAAGTCGTATTCCGCCTATGCGGGCGTGCAGGACGCCATGATCCAGTGGTGGTACGGCCATAACGCGGTGGGTTTCATCCTCACCGCCGGCTACCTGGGCATGGTCTACTACTTCATCCCGAAACAGGCCGAGCGCCCCGTGTACTCGTACCGTCTGTCGATCGTCCACTTCTGGGCGCTGATCTTCACCTACATGTGGGCGGGTCCGCATCACCTGCACTACACGGCATTGCCTGACTGGACGCAATCGATCGGCATGGTCTTCTCGCTGGTCCTGCTGGCACCAAGCTGGGGGGGCATGATCAACGGCATCATGACCCTGTCGGGCGCCTGGCACAAGCTGCGCACCGACCCGATCCTGAAATTCATGATCGTCTCGCTGTCGTTCTACGGCATCGCCACCTTCGAAGGTCCGATGATGTCGATCAAGACCATCAACTCGCTGTCGCACTACACCGACTGGACCGTTGCCCACGTGCATGCGGGCGCCCTGGGCTGGGTGGGCTTCATCACCATGGGTTCGATCTACTACCTGCTGCCGCGCCTGGCTGGCCGCACGCAGATGCACAGCACGCGCCTGGTCGACGTGCACTTCTGGGTGGCCACCATCGGCATCGTGCTGTACATCGCCGCCATGTGGATCGCCGGCGTGATGCAGGGCCTGATGTGGCGCGCGGTCAATCCGGACGGCACCCTGACCTACACCTTTGTCGAGAGCGTGAAAGCGACGTATCCGTACTACGTGGTGCGCGTGGCCGGTGGCCTGCTGTACCTGTCGGGTATGTGCATCATGGGCTACAACACCTGGATGACCCTGCGCGGCAGCAAACTCCCCGTCGCCCGCATTCCGGAACTGAACGCGGCGCACGCCTGATAGGAGCGAAAGCAAATGAAATTTTCACATGCATGGATTGAGAAAAACCCCTGGCTGCTGATCGCCCTGGTCACGGTGGTGATCAGCATCGGCGGCGCCGTCGAGATCGTCCCCCTGTTCTTCCAGAAGAGCACGACGGAACCGGTCGCCGGCCTGAAGCCGTATTCGCCGCTGCGCCTGGCGGGCCGCGACATTTACGTGCGCGAAGGCTGCTACAACTGCCACTCGCAGATGGTGCGTCCGCTGCGCGCGGAAACGGAACGCTATGGCCACTATTCGGTCGCCGGCGAGTTCGTCTACGACCGTCCGTTCCAGTGGGGTTCCAAGCGCACGGGGCCCGACCTGGCCCGCGTGGGCGCCCGCTACAGCGACGAATGGCACCGCACGCACTTGAACAACCCGCGCGACGTGGTGCCCGAGTCGAACATGCCGTCCTACCCCTGGCTGGCGAAGACCAAGCTGGTGCCTGACGAAATCGTGCCGAAGATGCGCGCCCTGAAACGCCTGGGCCAGCCGTACAGCGATGAAGAGATCGCCGCCGGCCCCGCGCAGCTGCAGGACAAGACGGAAGAAGACGCCCTGGTCGCCTATCTGCAAGGCCTCGGTACATTAATCAAAACAAGGAATTAGCATGGCAATCGAAAACCTGTTTGACAGCGCCAGCAGCGTCATGACGGTGGTTTCCTTTACGACGTTCGTGGGCATCCTGTGGTGGACGTTCAGCCGCAGCAACAGCGACTTCGACGCGGCGGCGCGCCTGCCGTTCGCCGACGACGCGCTCGACTATCCGGCCGAGGCCGAGATGAATCTGGCGAAGGAGCATCACCATGGCTGACTTTACCAATGGCTTCTGGAATATCTACATCATCGTGCTGTCCCTGCTGGGCATCATCGGCTGCGGCGTGCTGCTGTACTCGCAGTCGAAAGTGAAAGTGGTCGCCGGCGCCCCCGCCGACGGCACCACGGGCCACGTCTGGGACGAGGACTTGAAGGAACTCAATACGCCGATGCCGCGCTGGTGGATGTGGCTGTTCTACATCACCATCGTCTTCGCGCTGGCCTACCTGTTCCTGTATCCCGGCCTGGGCAACTATGCCGGCAGCCTGGGCTGGAAATCGACGGGCCAGTACGAGGAAGAGCTGAAGAAGGCGGAAGCCGACTACGGCCCCCTGTTCAACAAGTACCTGAGCCAGGACTTGAAAACGGTGGCCGCCGACCCGCAGGCGCAAGCCATCGGCCAGCGCCTGTTCCTGACCTACTGCGCGCAATGTCACGGTTCGGATGCGCGCGGCAACAAGGGCTTCCCCAACCTGACGGACAAGGACTGGCTGTATGGCGGCGAACCCGACATCATCAAGACCACCATCCTGCACGGCCGCAATGGGCAGATGCCGCCGATGGGCGCCGCCCTGGGCTCCGAAAAGGATGTCGAGAACGTGGCCCATTATGTGCTGAGCCTGTCCGGTTCGACGTCGGATCCCGTCAAGTCCGTGCTGGGCAAGGCCAAGTTTGGCGCCTGCATGGCCTGTCATGGCGCCGATGCAAAGGGTAACCAGATGCTGGGCGCACCGAACCTGACGGACAAGGTCTGGCTGTACGGCGGCAGCGCCGATACCATCATGGAAACCGTACGCAAGGGACGCAGCAACACCATGCCGGCCTTCAGCGATTTCCTCGGCGAATCCAAGGTGCACGTGCTGTCGGCGTATGTCTGGAGCCTGTCGAATCCCCAGACGCCCGTGAAATGATGTAATGGAACCTCAAGTCATCAAGATGTATGCGGCCCGCGAGCAAATCTACCCTCGCGAGGCCAAAGGACGCTACGCTACCTGGCGATGGGTATGCGTATGGCTTACCCAGCTCGCGTTCTACGGCTTGCCGTGGTTGACCTGGAACGGCAGGCAAGCCCTGCTGTTCGACTTGACCACGCGCAAGTTCTACATTTTCGGCGTCGTGCTGTGGCCCCAGGATTTCATCTACCTGGCGGCCCTGCTGATCATCTGTGCGTATTTGTTGTTCCTCGTCACGGCCATTGCCGGGCGGGTGTGGTGCGGCTTCTCTTGCCCGCAAACGGTATACACGGAAATCTTCCTGTGGGTCGAACGCCGCATCGAGGGCACGCGCAGCGCGCGCATGGCCCTCGACAAGCAGGGTCCTTCCGTGCGCAAGGCGTTCAAGAAGACGGCCAAGCACCTGGTGTGGGGCGCCATCGCCCTGTGGACGGGCTTTACCTTTGTCGGCTACTTCACGCCGATCAAGGAACTGGCGCAGTCGGTGACCACCTTGAATTTCGGTCCCTGGGAATGGTTCTGGGTCTTGTTCTACAGCCTGGCAACCTACGGCAACGCGGGCTGGCTGCGCGAGCAGGTGTGCAAATACATGTGCCCCTACGCGCGCTTCCAGAGCGCCATGTTCGACCAGGACACCCTGATCATCACCTACGATGCCAAGCGCGGCGAACCACGCGGCGCCATGAGCAAGAAGGCCGGCAACAACGACAAGCTGGGCGATTGCATCGATTGCACCCTGTGCGTGCAGGTGTGTCCGACCGGCATCGATATCCGCAACGGCCTGCAGTATGAATGCATCGGCTGCGCCGCCTGCGTCGATGCCTGCAACAGCGTGATGGACAAGGTCGAGCGGCCGCGTGGCCTGATACGCTACAGCACCGACCATGCGATGGAAAACAACTTCAATTCGAAGCAGATACGCCAGCGCGCCATGCGTCCGCGCGTCCTGATCTACACTTCCATCCTGGCCCTGATCATCATCGCCGTATGTACCTCGCTGGCCCTGCGCACGCCCCTGAAAATGGACGTGATCCGCGACCGCGGTTCGATGGGGCGCGAAGTGGAAGACGGCATGATCGAAAACGTCTACCGCCTGCAGATCATGAACACGTCCGAGCAAAGCCAGCATTTCAAGATCAGCGCTACCGGCTTGCCGGGCCTGACCTTGCTGACGCGCGAAGAAGTGACCTTGCAACCGACGGAAACGCTGGGCTGGCCGATCCGCCTGCGCGTGCCGCACGGCGTGGGCGAAAAGGGCTCGAACAAGATTGCGATCGAATTGCAATCGCTGGACGACCCGTCGCTGCATGTGCGTGAAAGCGCGGTCTTCATCGTGCCGCGTTAATGCAGGAAGGTCGGTCCCCGCACGGGGACTGGCCGTTTAAAAGGAGAAATACCATGTCCGACAGTCTGAAACTGCAGCCTCGCGTTGCACCGTGGTACAAGCATCGCTGGCCATGGCTGCTGATGATCGGTCCCGGCCTGTCCGTGGTCGTCGGCAGCTTCATGGGCTATATCGCGTTTACGCAGCCCGACGCGCTGGTGGTGGGCGATTATTACAAGCAGGGCAAGGCCATCAACCAGGATTTGAAGCGCGACACGATCGCCAGCGACCTGGCCATGGATACGAGCCTGGCATACGACGTGGCGTCAGCGCGCCTGACCGGTTCCGTGCACAGCTTCGGCAAGGCCTATCAGGCTCCTTTGCAGCTGCACCTGGCGCATGCGACCTTGCCGGAAAAAGATATCAAGCTGCTGGTGCAACCCGATGCGGCCGGCAATTTCTCGGTCGCGCTGCCGATGCTCGAGCGCAGCCGCTGGCAAGTGCTGGTGGAAAACGACAAGCGCGAGTGGCGCCTGTCCGGCATCTGGACCTGGCCCGTGCAACGCAGCATCGCGCTGCATGCCGACGAAGAACTGTAAGCCTTATTTACAGACGTCCGTGCCTGCCGTAATGGCTTTTAACTTGGCCGGCTGCAAGATCTCGATCTCGCGGTTCGAGACGCGCAGCCAGCCCTCCTTCTTGAATTTGGACAATAAACGGCTGACGCTTTCGATGGTCAGGCCCAGGTAGTTGCCGATTTCCTCGCGCGACATGCGCAACTGGAAATTGCTGCCCGAATAGCCGCGCGCTTCATAGCGCGACGCCAGGTTGACGATGAAGGCGGCAAAGCGCTGCGTCGCCTGCATATTGCCCAGCAACAGCATCACGCTTTGCTCGCGCGTGATTTCCTGGCTCATCATGCGGTGAAAATGACGCAGCAGGGTCGGCATATTGCCCAGCAATTGTTCCAGGCTGGAAAACGGGATTTCACACACTTCGCTGTCTTCCAGCGCCACCGCATTACAGTGGTGGCGGTCGGCGCTGATGGCGTCCATGCCCAGCAGTTCGCCGGCCATCTGGAAACCCGTCACCTGCTCTTCGCCACCGGGATTGATCTGGTACGTCTTGAAGTGCCCCAGACGGATCGCGTACAGGTTCTGGAACGAGTCGCCGATGCGGAACAGCGAGGCGCCGCGCACGACCTTGCGGCGGCGGCCGATGATCTGGTCCAGCCTGTCCATGTCGCCCATATCGAGGCCCATCGGCAGGCACAATTGATGCATGCTGCAGGTCGAGCATCGCGCACGCAACGCTTCCACGTTCACTGTGGGCAAGGTTGGAGTGAGGAGCGCTTCAGTCATGTCAGTACCTTTTAGAAAATGCAACAACAAGTTTACTGCATAAGGGTTGCCGTGTGCCAATTTCACCGCAATTTCGGCGAATAAACGACGTCCAGCCTTTAATTATATGGCAACATCGTCAAAAGCCCATGCGGGAAGGGCCATTTGCGCGGCGGCGCTTGCCAAGCTGGGGTATTGATAGGAAAATTCCTGACAGCATTATCTGCCGCCTGTGCCGCCCGGTACTGAAAAGGAAATCATGAAGCCTCTCGGCATCAAAGCAAAAGTCGCGCTGGCCACCAGCCTGACCTCGATCGCCATGATCGCGCTGGTCACCATGATCCAGGTGCAGCACATGCGCGACGACTTCACGCGAGTACTGCTGAGCCAGCAGTCATCCCTGATCAGCCGCACTGCTGCCGAGCTCGACGACAAGCTGGGCATGCTGCTGCAGATCGTCACCCTGACGGCCAGGCAGCAGCCGCCGGAATTGATCGCCCAGCCCGCCCAGTTGCGCGAATACTATTCGCGCCGCTCGATGCTGGTGCTGTTCGACGACGTGCTGGTGCTCGACGCGCAGGGCGCCGTCGTGGCCGACATGCCGGAAGTGGCGGGACGCGCCGGCATCAACGTTGCCGAACGCGAGTATTTCCAAACCGTCCTGCGCACGCGCCAGCCCATGATCACCGAACCGATGCTCGGCAAATCGAGCGGCATGCCCATCGTGCAGATGGTGGCGCCCGTGCTGGCCGCCGATGGCCAGGTGGCCGGCGTGGTGATCGGCGTGCTGCGCCTGTACAAGGACAACCTGCTGGGGCGCCTGCGCTCGGAAAAGATCGGCAAGAGCGGCTATTACTTCATCCTCACGCGCGGCGCCGTGCCGCGCTACGTGCTGCACCCCGATACCAGCCGCTTGCTGCAGCCGCGTCAGCCGAACGCCAACCTGACGACCACCCAGTTGCTGAAGGAAGATGGCGAAGGCAGCATGGTCAGCACCAACAGCCGCGGCATCACGGCCGTCAACAGCTTCAAGCGCCTGAAATCGGTGAACTGGCTGCTGGCCACCTCGCTGCCCGTGGCTGACGCCTTCGAGCCGTTCGATGGCGTGCTGTACCGGCTGGTGCTGTGGAGCATCCTCGCTTCGCTGCTGGCCGCAGCCGTGCTGGGCTGGGTCACCGTGCGCCTGCTGTCGCCACTGGTGCGCCTGCGCGACACCCTGCTGGCCCTGCGCACCAGCGGCAGCCGTTTCACCCCCGTGCCGGTGCAGCAGCGCGACGAGATCGGCGAACTGACGGAAGCGTTCAACGGCCTGATGAGCGAACGCGACCGCCTGCAGCAGGAACTCGAATCGCGCGCGGCCGAGCTGGAACAGGAGCGCGACCGGGCCGAGGCGGCCAACCGCGCGAAGAGCGATTTCGTGGCCAACATGAGCCATGAAATCCGCACGCCCCTCAATGCCGTGCTGGGCATGGTGTATTTGCTGGGCAATACCAGGCTCGACACGGAACAGCGCAAGTATCTGACCATGGTCAGAGTGGCGGGCCAGTCGCTGCTGGGCATCCTCAACGACGTGCTCGACTATTCGAAGATCGAGGCGCGCCGCATGGAATTGTCGCCCGTCGAATTCGACCTTGACGAAGTCATGAATACCCTGGCCACGACGATGACGATGAATGCGGGCGAAAAGGAGCTGGAACTGGCCATCGCCGTCGAGCCCGACGTGCCGCGGCGCCTCGTGGGCGACGCCCAGCGCCTGCAGCAAATCCTCGTCAACCTGGCCGGCAACGCCATCAAATTTACCGAGAGCGGCGAAGTGGTGGTGGCCGTCAGCCTGGCCGAGAGCGAGAGCGGCCGCGCCTGGCTGCGCTTCGAAGTGCGCGACACGGGCATCGGCATGACGGAACTGCAGCAACAGCAGCTGTTTTCCGCGTTTTCACAGGGCGACCAGAGCATCACGCGGCGCTTCGGCGGCACGGGCCTGGGCCTGGCCATCAGCAAGCAGCTGATCCACATGATGGGCGGCGAAATCGCCGTCGCCAGCAGCGAAGGCAAGGGCAGCCGCTTCTGGTTCAGCGTGCCCTTCGAGATGCTGGCGCAGCCGGCAGAAACGCGGCGCACGCCGGCCCTGGGCCAGCTGCGCCTGCTGGTGGCCGACGACAACCGCACCACGCGCGAACTGATCGTCAAGCTGATCGAGGCGTGGGGCTGGCTGGCCGACGAAGTGGACTCCGGCTTTGCCGCCATCGAACTGTACCGCGAGCGCCTGGCGCAGCAGCAACCGTACGACGTGGTGCTGGCCGACTGGCACATGCCCGTGATGGACGGCCTGGCCACGGCCAAGGCCATCCGCCAGGCGGCCAGCGGGCAGCGCCAGCCCATCGTGGTGATGGTCAACGCCTTCGCCCGCAACCACCTCGAGGAAATCTCCAGCGCGGCCGAAGCCGACGTCGTGCTGATGAAGCCGATCACGGGATCGAGCCTGTTCGACGCCCTGCACCAGGCCCTGATCGCCAAGAACGACGGCGGCGAGCAGCGCATCCTGCACCAGCCGCTGGGCACGGAACTGGCGGGCGTGCATTTCCTGCTGGTGGAAGACAATCATTTGAACCAGGCCGTGGCGCGCGGCATCCTCGAACACATGGGCGCCACCCTGGACGTCGTGGGCGACGGCTTGCAAGCCGTGGAGCGGCTGCGCACGGAAGCGCTGCGCTACGACATCGTGCTGATGGACATGCAGATGCCCGTCATGGACGGATTCAGCGCCACTCACATCATCCGCACAGAATTGCGCCTGAGCCTGCCCGTGATCGCCATGACGGCCGGCGTGCTGGCGTCCGAGCGCGAACGCTGCATGACGGCCGGCATCAGCGACTTCATCGCCAAGCCCGTGGTGGTGGAAGAGATGATGGAAGTCATCCTGCGCCACCTGCCCAAGCGCCCGCCAGTGCAGACGGCCGAGCCGGTACGCGTCGCCGATGAGGAGGTGTTTTCCATGGCGCCGCTGATGCGCGTGATGGGACGCGACGCGAAGGGGCGCGGCGTGCTGCGGCGCATGGTCGACGACGCGCTGAACAAGGGCATGACGCCCGTGCGCGACGCCGAAACGGCGTTGCAATCGGGCCGCCACAGCGACGTGGCGCGCATCCTGCACAGCGTGCGCGGCTCCGTCGGCACCCTGGGCACGAAACGCCTGATCCGCGCCGCGTTCGCCACCGAGGAAGCCATCGACGCAGGCCGCCTGGACGAGGTGCCGGCGCTGCTGGCGCATACGGCGCAGGAGCTGGAACTGGCGCTGGTGGCGGCGGCGGATTGGTTGTCCAGGCTGAAAGATTAGAAGGGTAGGTCGGATTAGCGGCGGCACGCCGCGTAATCCGACAACATTGTTGGCGGATCATGTCGGATTACGCGCAAGCGCTAATCCGACCTACGCACTTATGCGGGCACACCGAGTATCACGCTCGACGCCTTGAACATCGCTGTCACGCTGCTGCCAATCTCGATACCCAGGTCCGTACTGCTCTGATTGGTGATGATGGCGGCAATCGTGCCGCCGCGCGGCAGGTCCAGCACCACTTCCGTGTTGACGGCGCCCGTCTGCACGCGCGTGACCGTGCCGGCCAGCTGGTTGCGCGCGGAAAAGCGCGCGCCTTCGCTGTCGGCCACGAGGATGATGGACGAGGCCTTGATCAGCGCAAACGCTTCCGCGCCTGGCACCAGGCCCAGGCTGGCGCTGCTGCCTTGCGTGACGATAGCCACGATGTGCTGGCCGCCGGGCAATTCCAGAGTGACTTCGTCGTTGACGGCGCCCTGTTTCAGTTCGGCCACCTTGCCCAGGAATTGATTGCGTGCCGTCGTTTTCATGGCCATTCTCCGTATGAGTAAAAGATCGTCGGCGATGCCTTCGGCCTGGCTGCCCAGCTGGCGCAGGTAGCGGGCATGTTCGCGCTCGATGATACGGAAATTGTCGACCAGCTGGCGTCCCCGTTGCGTCAGCCGCGTGCCGCCGCCGCCCTTGCCGCCCGTCAGGCGCTCGACCAGCGGTTCGCCGGCCAGATTGTTCATCGCGTCGATGGCGTCCCAGGCCGCCTTGTAGCTCATCTTTACAAGCTTGGCCGCCTGCGTGATGGAGCCGCATTCGGCGATGGCGCCCAGCAATTCCACCCTGCCGGCGCCGCCCAGGTTTTCTCCGCCCACCGTCATCCATACCGAGCCTTGCAGGCCGATTCCCGCTGCCGCTGATTTATCCAATGCGTTCACCCAATGCCATGTGGTCTTCCCTGTTATCGATCTGTCCGTCGCGCAAGTACAGCACGTGTTCACCCAGGATGCGCGCATCTTCCGGATCGTGCGTGATCAGGATCATGGGCACGTCCAGGCGCTGCTGCCACTGGCTCAATTCCAGCCGCATTTTGACACGCAGGGCCGGATCGAGGGCGGCAAACGGCTCGTCGAGCAGCAGCGCGTTGGGTTCGGCCACGAGCGCCCTCGCCAGCGCCACCCGCTGGCGCTGGCCTCCGGACAACTCGTCGGGGAACTGGTGCGCCAGTTCCTGCAAGTGGAAGGCGTCGAGCCAATGCTCGACTTTGGCCAACTTTTCGCGCACGCGCGGATTGAACCAGCCGCGGCTCAGGCCAAAGCCCACGTTCTGGCGCACCGTCAGGTGCGGGAACAGCGCGTAATCCTGGAACAGGTAGGCGACGTTGCGCTGCTGCGGCGGCAGGTTGATGCCGGCGGCGGAATCGAACAGGGTGCGCCCGTTCAGGCGGATATGGCCTTCGTCCGGCGTGAAGAGGCCGGCAATGGCTTTCAGGGTCATGCTCTTGCCGGCGCCGGACGGGCCATACATGGCGATGCGCTGGCTGCCTGAGGTGCATTGCACCTGTAGATCGAAGCGGCGTTTGCCGGAGCGCAAGGTGGCGCGGATGTCAAGGTCGAGTTGCATAGTGGTCATTTATGAGCGACGCGCCCGGGCGCCAGGCGGCCAGCCGACAGCAGCACCACGATGCAGACAAACGAGATGATCACGACCAGCGTATTGGCCACGTCGTCCTGGCCCGCCTGCACGGCTTCATACACGGCCACCGACAGGGTCTGCGTCTTGCCGGGGATGCTGCCAGCCACCATCAGGGTGGCGCCGAATTCGCCCAGCGCGCGCACGAATCCCAGCAGCACGCCAGCCAGGATGCCGCGCCAGGCCAGCGGCAACGTGACGCGAAAGAAGATCGCCATTTCCGAAATGCCCAGCACGCGGGCCGCCTGCTCGAGCTGGCCGTCGACGGCCTCGAAGGCGGCGCGCGCGGGCTTGAAGACGAGGGGAAAAGCCACCACGGTGGAGGCGATCACGGCGCCCTGCCACGTAAAGATGAGGTTGATACCGAAGTTGTCCTGCAGCCAGATGCCCAGGGTGCCGCGCCGGCCCAGCAGCACCAGCAAATAATAACCGAGCACGGTGGGCGGCATCACCATCGGCAGGGTTAACAGGGCGTCGAGCAACTCGCGCCCGGGAAAACGCGTGCGCGCCAGCAGATAGCCCGTGCCGATGCCGAGCAACAAGTTGAGCGCCGTGGCCCACGCCGCCACTTTGAGCGACAGGGCCAGCGCGGTCCAGGCGATATCCATGCGCAGTCGTTTGCTTTATGGTTTCTTGAAACCGTACTTGACGAGGATGGCTTGCGCCGGCGCCGTCTGCAAATAGCTGACGAAGCGCTTCGCTTCGGCCGCATTGCCGCTGCCCTTGATGGTGGCGATCGGGTACAGCACGGGCGCGTCCAATGGCACGTCGAGCACGACGTTGACCTTGTCTTTCATGATGGCCGCGTCGGTGGCGTAGACAAAGCCCGCATCGACTTCGCCGCGCGCCACGTAGTCGAGCGACTGGCGCACGTTCTGCGTGCCGATGGCTTTAGGTTGCACGGCGTCCCACAGCTTGGCCTTCTTCAGCGCGCCTTCCGAATAGCGGCCGACGGGCACGCTGGCCGGATTGGCGATGGCTACGCGCGTCACGTCCTTGTGCGTCAGGTCGCTCAAGCTCTTGATGCCCAGCTTGCTGTCGTGCGGCACGATCAGCACCAGGCTGTTGCCGACGAAGTCCATGCGATCGGCCGGCAAGACGAGGCCCTGCTTTTGCGCCGCATCCATGGTTTCCTGGTCGGCCGAGGCAAACACGTCCACGGGCGCGCCCTTGACGATCTGTTGCAACAGCACGCCCGAGGCGGCAAAATTCAAGGACACCTTGCTGCCCGGATACTGCGCCTCATAGCCCTGCGCCGCCTCCTTGAACGCATTCGTCAGGCTGGCCGCGGCCGACACCACCACTTCGCCGGCAAGGGCGGACGAGGCGGCGGTGGCGAAGAGGGCGGCGCCAAGCAGTGTGGCGAGGGAGGTGAGGCGCATGATCGTATCCTTGATGAGAAGAGAACCAGGCCCGTAATATACACCGATATATAGCGTTCTGCCATCGCACAGGTCAAGCCAGCGCAATGCTGATTCCCTGATATACTGTATATAAACACAGTATATCGAGGTGAGCCATGGAATTGACGGACAAGCTGGAAATCCTGGCCGACGCGGCCAAGTACGACGCGTCCTGCGCCAGCAGCGGCGCACCCAAGCGCGATTCCATCGGCAAGGACGGCTTCGGCGCCACCTCGGGCATGGGCATTTGCCACAGCTACACGCCGGACGGGCGCTGCGTCTCGCTGCTGAAGGTATTGCTGACCAATTACTGCCTGTACGACTGCCAGTACTGCGTCAACCGCCGCAGCTCGAACGTGCCGCGCGCGCGCTTTACGGTGGCCGAGGTGGTCAAGCTTACGGCCGACTTTTACCTGCGCAACTACATTGACGGCCTGTTCCTCAGTTCCGGCATCATCCAGTCGGCCGACTACACGATGGAACAATTGGTGCAGGTGGCGCGCGAGTTGCGCGAGGTACACCAGTTCCGCGGCTACATCCATTTGAAAACCATTCCCGACGCCGATCCGGCCCTGATCGCGCAGGCGGGCCGCTATGCCGACCGCCTCAGCGTCAATATCGAATTGCCGACACAGGACAGCGTACAAAAGCTGGCGCCGGAAAAGAGCGTGCATACGATCAAGCTGGCGATGGGTTCCATTCGCCGCAAGCTCGACGAGAAGGCGGAAGAACCGCGCTCGCCGCGTTTCGCGCCCGCCGGGCAAAGCACGCAGATGATCGTCGGCGCCGACGCCAGCGACGACCAGCAGATCCTCTTCACGGCCGAGACCTTGTACGGCAGTTATAAACTCAAGCGCGTGTATTACTCGGCCTTCAGCCCGATCCCGGACAGCCCGAAAAGCGTGCCGCTGGCGCCGCCACCCATGCTGCGAGAACACCGGCTGTACCAGGCCGATTTCCTGCTGCGCAGCTATGGTTTCCAGGCCAGCGAACTGCTGCCCGCCACGGGCGGCAACCTGGCGCTCGATATCGATCCGAAACTGGCGTGGGCGCTGGCGCACCGCGAACATTTTCCGCTGGACTTGAACCGCGCCGCGCAGCACATGATCGCCCGCGTGCCCGGCATCGGCCTGCGCAATGCCCAGCGCATCGTCGACCTGCGACGCTTGCGGCAAGTGCGCTACGCCGACCTGTCGCGCCTGCGCTGCAGCATGAAGAAAATCTCCCCCTTCATCATCACGGCCGACTATTTTCCCGCGCGCGACACCACCGCCTCGGAACACCTGCGGCGCGCCATGGCGGAGGCGCCTCAGCAGATGAATCTGTGGCCGGAGCTGCAGGCCGCATGAGTACGGTGGTGCGGCTGGCGCAGACGTTCGACGAGTGGCGCGCTGCCGCAAGGGAATTGATCGCGCGCGGCGTAGCACCTGCCGATGTGGCCTGGCAGTCGCAGCCCGGTGAGGGCGACCTGTTTTCCGCCACGCCGGATGCCACGGATACCGGCGCGCCACGGCTGCGCCTGCCCCGTCCCCTGGTGGAATTGCTGGAAAGCGCCGCCTGCTTCAACGCGCCTGACCGCTGGGCCTTTTTGTACCAGGTGCTGTGGCGCTGGCAGCTGGGCCAGCACGACGTGATGTCGCCCGCCGACGCGGACGGCGCGCGCCTGCACGCCATGATCAAGGCCGTGCACCGCGAGGAGCACGACATGCATGCGTATGTGCGCTTTCGCGAGCGGCCGGAATGCGAGGGCCCGCCCCGTTTTGTTGCCTGGTTCGAACCCGTGCACGAGGTGCTGCCGCAAGTGGCGCGCCACTTTGCCCGCCGCATGGGAGCTACCAGCTGGATGATCGCCACGCCCGCCGCCAGCATGCTGTGGGATGGCACGACCTTGCACGCGGGACCGGCCCTGCTGAGCGGCGCGGCCGATATCGACGATGCGGGCGAAGCGCTATGGCTGACCTACTACCGCAGCATCTTCAACCCCGCGCGCGTGAATGCGGATTTGCTGCACAGTCATATCCCCTCGCGTTTCTGGAAAAATCTGCCGGAAGGCGCCATCGTGCCCGCCATGCTCAGCGGCGCCGCCAACGGCGAACGGCGCACGGGCCAGACGGCCAGCGTGGGCCAGCGCAGCGGCGCCACCACGATCCCGATTGCCGCCGAGCGCGCCCAGCCCACGCGCGAGGTAGCGACCAGCCTGGACCAGTGCCGCCGCTGCGAACTGTGGCAACACGCCACGCAAGCCGTGCCGGGCATTGGCCCGGCACAGGCGCGCATCATGCTCGTGGGCGAGCAGCCGGGCGACCAGGAAGACCTGGAGGGCTTGCCGTTTGTGGGCCCGGCCGGTGCGCTGCTCGAGCAAGCCATGCAGGAAGCGGGCATGGCGCGCGACAGCATCTACCTGACCAACGCCGTCAAGCATTTCAAGTGGGAACCACGCGGCAAGCGCCGCCTGCACAAGACGCCCGCGCAGCGCGAAATCCTCGCCTGCCATGGCTGGCTGGAAGAAGAGATCGAGCGTGTCCAGCCGCAGGTGATCGTGGCGCTGGGCAGCACAGCCTTGAAGTCCATCCTGCAGGACGGTGCGGTGAGCATGACACCGCTGATCGGCACGACTATCGAGCATGCGGGACGCTCGGTGGTAACCGTGTATCACCCGGCATACGTGCTGCGCGCGCCTGATGAGGGGAGTCGGCGGCAGGCTTACGCGGTGATCGTGGACGGCCTGCGGCAGGCACTGCTGTTGGGGCCTAGGGCAGGGTAGCCATCACAACGTCGTCGCCGGCACATCCTGCCCCTCATCGCGCCGCGCATAGCGTTGCGCGATCACGGCGCAGATCATCAGCTGAATCTGGTGGAACAGCATCAGCGGCAAGATCACCATGCCCAGCGAACGGGTGGAAAACAGCACCTTGGCCATCGGCACGCCACTGGCCAGGCTTTTCTTCGAGGCACAAAAGACGATGGCGATTTCATCTTCCTTGTTGAAGCCCAGGCGGCGGCTGACAAAGGTGGAGATGCCCAGCACCAGCGCCAGCAGCAGCAGGCTGATCAGGCCCAGGGCGACCAGGGTTTCTACCGAGATCGTATGCCACAGGCCTTCGCTGACGGCTTCGCTGAAGGCCGTGTAGACCACCAGCAAGATCGAACCTTGGTCGACATACTTCAAGGTAGCTTTATGGCGGTCGACCCAGCGGCCGATCCAGCGGCGCAGGAACTGGCCGGCCAGGAATGGCAACAGCAGTTGCATGACGATGGACAGCACGGCGTCCACGGACGACTTGCTTTCCGCGCCCTTGGCCACCAGCAAGCCCACGAGGATGGGGGCAAGGAAGATGCCGATGAAATTCGAGGCCGAGGCGCTGCAGATGGCGGCCGGCACGTTGCCGCGCGCCATCGCCGTCATGGCGATCGACGATTGCACGGTGGACGGCAGCGCGCACAGGAACAAGATGCCCATGTACAGGTCCGGCGTGAGGAAGGTCAGCGCCAGCGGACGCAGGGCCAGGCCCAGCAGCGGAAACAGGACAAAGGTGCTGGCCAGCACCAGCAAGTGCAAGCGCCAGTGCATGGCGCCTGCCACCACGGCTTCGCGCGACAGCTTGGCGCCATGCAGGAAGAAGAGGGCGCCGATGGCGACCGTGGTGATATTGCCGAAGACCACGGCCGTCTGGCCCGTGCAGGGCAGGAAAGTGGCCAGCGCCACGGTGACGAGCAGGGCGATAGTGAAATTATCGGGTTTCAAATTGCGCAGCAGGGCAGCGGGAGAAAAAGAAGACATGCGGTAACCTGGTAACGGCGCAGCCTTGCAACAGAACGCTGTGCCGGGGATGACAAACGGCGCCGGGAGCGGCGCCAGTGCTGGCTATTCTAACCGCATTGCCCAGCTCCTTGCCTGGCGGCATGGCTTGCCGGGAAAAACCGTGCGTGCAAAAAAATGCCCTGTCCGCAGACAGGGCAACCCGGAGTAAAGTACAGCGCGAGGGGATTAACCGGCGGCTTTGACTTTCAGCTCGTTCTTGATTTCTTTAACGCCGCTCACGGAAGCGACGATCTGCACGACGCGGTCACCCGCTTCGGCGCTCGGCACGTCGCCCGACAGGACGACCACACCTTGCTGGGTTGCTACCTTGACTGGCAGGGCAGCGGCTTGCGCATCGGCGCTCAGGGCGGCCTTGGCCGAGGAAGTGATGGTTTCATCAGGGACGGCTGCGGCAGCGTTGGCGGCCACGACGGTGTCAGCAGGAGCTTGTGCTTTTGGTGCGGAGTCAGCGGCATGCGAAGCGGTGATCGAGGCGCCCGACAGTACGATAGCGGCAACCAGGGTGTTGAACAGTTTCGATGTTTGCATGGTAGTTCCTCTCAATGAAGTTAAAAGCTTCTTACTTGGATAAAGCAACACTTTGAAGCGTCACATCTACCCATACAGCAAGCGCCGTGCCAGCTTTTAAATTGTATTCAAAATCAAGGACTTACATCCCATCTCGATTTTTCCAGCCCATTTCGCGGCGATCTGGCCCGAAAAAAGGGGCTTTTTGTCGCCTGGCAGCGACAGCTTGTGGCAAGACCGTCAATGTTTTACGCCAAGCCCCTGATTTTTAACGCTTTATTTTTGTCGCTATTCAGCGACAGGGTCGCCATCGCCCCGGAACAGGGCCGGCGTCAGCTCGTATTTCTGTAATAAGCGGTAGAACTCCGTGCGGTTGCGGTCGGCCAGGCGGGCCGCGTCGGCCACGTTGCCGTCCGTCAGGCGCAGCAGCTGAATCAGATAGTCGCGCTCGAAGCGCTGCTTGGCTTCGTTATAGCTGAGCGCTTCCAGCGACGGCACGCGTAGGGCTCGTTGCACCAGCGACAAGGGCACCAGCGGCGCCGTCGCCAGCGCGCACACTTGCTCGACGACATTGACCAGCTGGCGCACATTGCCGGGCCATGGTGCGGCCACCAGGGCCGTCAAGGCGTCGGGCGCGAAACCGTTCAAGGGTTTTTGATACTTGGCTGCCAGTTTCTGCAGGAAATGGTTCGCCAGCAGAGAGATATCTTCGCGGCGCTCGGCCAGCGGCGGCAAGGTCAAGGTCACGACGTTCAGGCGGTAATACAGGTCTTCGCGAAATTGCCCCTCGGTCATCGCCACGTCCAGGTCGCGGTGCGTCGCCGACAGCAAGCGCACGTCCACCGGACGCGTCTGGTCGGCGCCGACGGGGCGCACGGCCCGCTCCTGCAGCACCCTCAGCAGTTTGACTTGCAGCGGCAGCGGCATGTCGCCGATCTCATCCAAAAACAGGGTGCCGCCATCGGCCGCCTGGAACAAGCCTTCGCGGTTGC
This sequence comes from Janthinobacterium sp. Ant5-2-1, assembly GCF_001445815.1. NCBI lineage: Bacteria > Pseudomonadati > Pseudomonadota > Betaproteobacteria > Burkholderiales > Oxalobacteraceae > Janthinobacterium > Janthinobacterium sp. Ant5-2-1. Next base: position 43,050 of record NZ_LNCE01000049.1, read on the forward strand.
CGACGGCGCCCGTAAACGATCCCTTCACGTGGCCGAACAGTTCCGATTCCAGCAGCTGCTCGGGAATGGCGCCGCAGTTGACGGCGATGAACGGCGCCTTGGCGCGGCGGCTGGCATTGTGCAGGGCGCGCGCCAGCAACTCCTTGCCCGTGCCGCTGGGGCCGCGAATCAGGATGCTGGCATCGGACCCGGCCACCAGCTTGGCTTCGGCCAGCAATTCGGCCATCTGCGAACTACGGCTGATCAGCTCGGCACGCCAGCTCTCGTCGCCGGACGCTTGCGCCGGCATGACGGTGGACAAGTTGATGGCATACGCCACTTTTTCCATCAGCAGCTTGCCGTCGAACGGTTTCGTCAGATACGCAAACGCGCCGCGCGCCGTCGCGTCGACAGCGTCGGGAATGGTGCCGTGGGCAGTCAACAGGATGACGGGCAGGGCCGCATGCTGGCGGCGGATTTCATCAAACAGGGCCAGGCCGTCGCGGCCCGGCAATTGCACGTCGGTAATGACCAGGGCCGGCAATTCCACGGCCAGGCGCGCCAGCGCCGCTTCCGCGCTGCCCACGGCCGTCACGCGATAGTTGCCCGCCTTCAGGCGGATGGTCAGCAGGCGCAGCAGGTCGGGATCGTCGTCGACCAATAAAATGTGGGCGTGCTCGCTCATTTCGGCGCTCCCGCAGCAGGGCGCACGGACAGGCTGCGCTCGATATTCTTTAACGCTTCGAGTTTTTCATTGAGCAAGTCGTTGCGGCGCTGGGCGTCGCGCAGCTGTGTGTTGAGCTTGTCGATGCTCTCTTCCTGGCGGCGCAGTTCCGCATACTGGCTGCCCAGCAATTGTGCCAGCGGCGCCAGCAGTTGCGCATCCTTGCCCGTGGCCGTGGCCAGCGGTTCCAGCAAGGCTTGCGCGCGGGCCAGGTCGCCGGGGCCGCGCAAGGCCGCTTGCAGCATGGCGCGGCGTAGCGTGTTGTGCGGCGCATGGTCGGCTTTCGCCAGGTCCAGCTGCGCTTTCACCAGTTCCGACGGCGTCATCAGGCGCAAGGCGCTTTGATACGCGAGCAGTTCGGTCAGCTGGGGATCGGCCACCACCACCACGCGGGGCGGCGTTTGCACCAGCACGGGCGTCTGGATGGGGGGCTTGGCGGCGCAAGCGCCCAAGAGCAATGCGCAGGCGGCCATGGCGGCCAGGGAAATTCTCGTCATCATAAGGGCAGTTCTATCCGAAAATGCGCGCCGGCGGGGCGCGGTAAAAGAGTGACGCTGCCATCATGGGCGGCGATATATTCGCGCACGATGGACAGGCCGATGCCATTGCCGTTACGCGCGCCGGCCGCCTGGCGCACTCCTTGGTAAAACGGTTCAAAAATACGCGCGGCATCCTCGGGCGCCACGCCGGCACCCTCGTCGATGCAATCGATGCATACGCGGCCGCCTTCGCAAGACAGGGTGAAGCGCACGGTGCCGCCTTCCGGGCTGAAGCGCACGGCATTCGACAGCAAATTCGCCAGCGCCGTCGCCAGCTTGTCGCGGTCGGCCTGCACGATCAGGGACTCGCCCTGCACCTCGACCGTCAAGCGGCGGGCCAGCCATTGCAGGCGCTGCCCGGCCACCACATCTTGCAGCAAGACGAGCAAATCGACCTTGCTGTGTGCCAGATGCTGGGCGTCAAAAGCGGCGGTATTGTAGCGCAGCAAGTCCTCGATCTGGGTTTGCAAGGACGCCGTGTTTTGCTGCAGGATGCCGGCGATCTCGCGCTGGCTGTCGCTGAGCTTGCCCGCCACCTCGTCTTCCAGCAAGGCCACGCCTTCGCGCAGGGCCGCCAGTGGGGTTTTCAATTCATGCGAAATATGGCGCAAAAACCGTTCCTTGTCGGCATCGAGGTCCGCCAGGCGCTGGCGCAGCCAGTCCAGCTGCTGGCCCAGGCGGCGCGTGTCGGCCGGGCCGCCGACGACGATGGGCTGGTCGTAGCGCTTGTCGCCCAGGCGCTCGATGGCCGTCTTGATGCGGCGCAGCGGACGCGACAACAGAAAACCGAAGCAGGTGGCCAGCACGGCCGCCAGCAGCACGGCGCCGCCGACCAGCATGCCCAGCAGGCGGCGCTGACGTTCCAGCTCGGCCAGCAGGGCGTCGTTGCGGCTGCCGATTTCCGTCTTGCTTTCGCGCGCCAGGCTGTCATTGATCTGCGCCATGCGGGCAAACGCGCGGTATACGACGGCGTGGCCATCGCGCTTGCGGCGCTTGCCCGCCTGTAAAACTTCCCAGGCCGATTGCGCCTGCACCGTCCATTCGTCGGCCAGCTGGGGAGCGAACTCGGGCGTGGCCCGGTTCAGCACTTGCAGCGCCGCCGTCGCTTCGTCGCGGGCCGCCGCGAAACGCTCGCGGAACACGGGATCATCGAGCACGAGAAACTGGCGCGCGCTGCGCTCCATGGCCAAGGTGCGCTCGGACAGGCGCTGCGACTGTTCCGTCAGGGCAATCGCCTGCGCCGCCGTCTCGCGCCCCAGCCGCGCCAGATGTTCCAGGGTCAGCAGGGCTTGCACGGAGGTAGCCGTCAAAATGCCCGTCGTCAAAATGAAGGCGGCAAATAACAGTTGGCGAAAGGAAAGTCGAGACAAGGTAGGCGCCTTCGGTTCAGTCTGGAGAGTAAAAGGCGCATGGTACGCTAAGCCTCCATCGCGGGGCGCCAGCTGTCAAAAATAGCCTATTTGGCAACCTTGTTGCTTTTGCGTCCGACAAGCAAGCGGCGGCGGCGGCGCGCAGATACTCCTAGTACAATAGGGAAAAACTTCATACAGGCATCAAAGTGGCCCCGGCCCTGGCATTACGCCGCTTTGCCCCCACATGTGATGCAGCCCCACCGACTATCCGAATCACCTACCGCAGAGATCCCATACCGCATGAGCACATTTGAAAAAGTCAGCAGCAACTTCATTCCAGTCTTGCAGGCAACCATCGAGCAATATGTCGAGCCAGCAACGGGCATGCGCCATATCCACATGCATACCGAGCAGGCTGAGATGGTGTTCCTGGTGGCCTTTCCCACTGTGCCCGAAGTGAGCGACGGGCGCGCCCACATCCTGGAACACCTGGCCTTGTGCGGCTCGTCGCGCTACCCGGTGCGCGACCCGTTCTTCTCGATGCTGCGCCGCTCGACGGCCACGTTCATGAATGCAATGACCTATGCGGACCGCACCGTGTACCCGTTCGCCAGCACCGACCGCAAGGATTTCTTCAACCTGCTCGACGTGTACCTCGACGCGGCCTTCTTCCCGAACCTCGATTACCTGAATTTCCGCCAGGAAGGCTGGCGCCATGCGTTCGAAGGCGACAAGCTCGTGTACCAGGGCATCGTCTTCAATGAAATGAAGGGCGCGTTCAACAGCCCCATGCGCGCGCTCGACAGCGGCATCGCCAGCGCCTTGCTCAAAGGCACGACGTATGAAGTGGAATCGGGCGGCGATCCGCTCGACATCCCAGAACTGACGCATGACATGCTGAAAGCATTCCACGCCAGCCATTATCACCCTTCGCAAGCCGTGATCATGACCGCCGGCAATATCGAAGCGTCGGCCGTGCAGGAACAAGTCGCCGAGCGCGTGTTGTCCAAGCTCAGCGGTTTCTCCGAACGCCGCCTGCCGCAGCTGGCGCCCGCATGGACGGCGCCACAGGAAAATATTGTGAAAATTCCTTCGCAGGAAGCGCGCGACGATGAGTTCGGTCTGCAATTCGCCTGGCTGATGGGCGAGTCGAGCGACCCCATCGCCTACTACCACGCGCATCTGCTGTCGCACGGCTTGCTCGGTGAATCGTCGGCGCCCGTCATGCGCGCCATGGAATCGGCCGGCTATGGCCGCCCATCGGACATGAATGGCCGCGACGCGGGCATCCGCCAGATGGTGTTCCACATCGGCATGGAAGGTTTAACCCAAGAACAGATCGCCGATGCGCACCAGCGCATCTGGACGGCCCTGGAAGAGACGGCGGAAGAGGGTATTCCCGCCGCCGTGCTGCACGCGGCCTTGCGCGACATCAAGTACAGCCAGCGCGAAATCAGCAGCGGCCGCATGCCTTACGGCCTGGGACGCTTGCTGCACGCCTTGCCGCTGGCCATGTATGGCGGCGACGTGATGGACGCGTTCGACAATGCGGCCATCCTGGAAACCCTGGAACAGCAGATCGACGATCCTGAATTCTTCAAGCAGCTGGTGCGCGAGCTGATCGCCAATCCGACCCGCTTGACGACGCACGTGGTGCCCGACAGCGCCTACTTCACGGCCCGCGCCGCCCAGGAAGACGCCAAGCTGGCGGCCTTGCAGGCGACGCTGACGGATGCCGAGCGCGAGCACATCGTGGCCGAGTCCGCCGCGCTGGAAGCGCATCAGCAACTGCCATCGAATTCCGAAGTCTTGCCGCGTATCCGCCCTGGCGACGTCAGCGCACTGCCGCGCCCAGCCCTGCCGATTCCAGCCGCCGTCGACGGCGCCGTGGCGTTCAGCATTGCTTCCAACGGCATCAGCTATGCCAACGTGCTGTACGACGTGTCGAACTTGCCGGAAGCATCGTGGCCATGGCTGCGTTTGTACACGGACCTGGCGCCGGAACTGGGCGTGGGCGACATGTCGTTCGACGACGCCAGCGCCTGGCGCCAGAGCATGGTCCCCTCGTTCCACATCGGCCTGGAAGCCATTCCCCGCCCGCAACAGGCGATGCGCGTGGAACTGTCGTTCTCGGCCAGCGGCTTGCGCGAAGAACATGCGGCCATCGCCGCCGTGCTGTCGGCCTGGATCGCCAAGCCCCGCTTCGATGAAGAAGAGCGCCTGGCTTTCCTGATCGAAAGCCTGGTGCAAGACAAACTCTCCAGCCTGGCCGAGTCCGGCAACCGCTACGCCATGCTGGCCTCGGCAGCTCCCCTGTCGCCTACGCGCCGCTTTGACGACATCGTCGGCGGCCCGGCAGCGCTGCCGTTCTACCGCCGCTTGCAGCAGCTGAGCAAGACGTCGGTAGGCTTGCAGGAAATCGCGCGCGAACTCGACACCCTGCACGCGCACATCATCGCCCAGCAGCCAACCGTGCTGTGCGCCGGCCTCGAGCAGGATGGCATTACCCTGGCCCGCTTGCTGGAATTGCCGGCAGCCAGCACGGACGCTACCGCATCGACAGAGGCGGCCGCGCCGGCAGCTTTGCCGCTGGCCAACACGGCCCTGCATGCGACAAGCCAGATCAACCATTGCTTCGTTTCCTGGGCTGTGCCGGGCGTGCACAATCCGGACGCTTCAGCCCTGGCCGTCGCCGCCGAACTGATGACCAACCAGGTGCTGCATACGGCCCTGCGCGAAAAAGGCGGCGCCTATGGCGGCAGCGCCAGCTATGCGGCCGGCGCCGGCACGTTTACGTTAAGTTCCTACCGCGATCCGCGCCTGGCGGGCACGTTCGCCGACTTCGGCACGACCCTGGATCAAATCCTCGACGGCGAGTTCTCGCAGGAACAAGTGGAAGAAGCCATCATCTGCGTCATCAAGGGCCTCGACAAGCCGCACTCGCCGTACGCGGAAGCGCTGACGGCGTGGAACATGCAGCAGCGTGGCACGACGGAAGCCGTGCGCCAGCAATTCCGCACCGGCGTGCTCAATTGCACCCTGGCGCAGATCAAGGAAGTCACGCGCACGTGGCTGAAAAACGGCCAGCCGAGCCGCGCCGCGTTTGCGGGCAATACGACGCAGGATCTGGCCGGGCTGGAAGTGGTGGATTTGCTGGCGCTGGCTTCCTAAGCTGGGCAGGCGGATCATGTCGGATTACGCGGCGTGCCGCCGCTAATCCGACCTACGAATCGGGTAGGTCGGATTAGCGCAGCGTAATCCGACAACATTGTTGGCCTGTCTTGTCGGATTGCGCTGCTACTGCGGTACAGCGCTCGGTTCCATATACATCAACTCCCACTGGTGTCCATCCGGATCCTGGAAACTATGTCCATACATGAAGCCGAAATCCATCGGCTCCTTGTAGATGCTGCCGCCCGCCTGGACGGCCTTCGCCACCAGCTCATCGACTTCACCGCGGCTCTCGGCCGACAGACACACGAGCACTTCCGTCGCCACCTTGGTGTCGCACAGCTGCTTGGGCGTGAATTGCTTGAATTTGTCGTGCGTCAACAGCATGACGAAAATGTCGTCGGCGACGATCATGCACGTCGCCGTTTCATCCGTGAAATGGGCATTGAAACTGAAGCCCAGCGCCGTGAAAAACGCGACGGAGCGTTCCAGCGACTGGACAGGCAGATTGACAAAGATTTTGCGGGCCATCATGTCTCCTTGTGGGTCGTATGAATATGTGCTGCCCGCCGATTCTACACCGGCTGTTCAGCCCTTCGCGCGCGCCACGGTCTTCGGCGCGTAGCCGAAATAGCGGCTGAACGCGGCGCTGAAATTGGCTGGGTGGCGATAACCGGTTTGCCAGCCCGCCTGCGCCACCTGGCAACCATTTTCCAGCAATAACTTTGCCCGCTGCATGCGCAGCGCCAGCAGGGTGCGCTGCGGACTGTCGTTGTAGCGGTAGCGCCATCCCTGTTTGAGCTTGAACAAGCTCAGTCCTGCTTGCGCACACAGGTAATCGAGCGTGAGTTCCTGTGCCATCTGTTCCTGCATCAGCGCGTGGACGCGTTCCAATCTGGCGATATCGGCCTCGGACCAGCGCGGCACGGGAGAGGGCGCCGGCCGCAGTGCCCGCAGCTGTTCCGCCAACAGACTGAGCACGCCGATATGCACGTCCAGCGGGTCCGTCGCGCGCAGCAGCGAGCGCGCGTGCAGGGCGGTGCTGCGCGTCGTGGCCGCATGCGCCAGCTGGCGCGCGCCGCCTTCGGGCAGCAGGGACGCCAGGCCTTCCGGCCAGTAGCGCGCCAGCGCCTCTTCGCCCACCAGCACGCGCAACTGCGCCGCCCGCTGATTCGCCTCGAAACGGCGCTCGCCGCTCGTGTGGCGAAACGCCGTCACCGTCGTATGGCCGCCCCGGAAACGCAATTGTTCGCCATCGCGCGTGACGTAGCCGGACGCGCCTTCCAGGCCGATGGTGATCACCATGCCGCCCGCATCGTCATGCTTCGATTGCTCGACGAGCGCCAGCCGCGGACGGTAATCGGAATGCACAAGCAGCAAGCCCTGGTCGACCTGGCGCTGGTCGGCGCGGCACTCGCCCATCCCCGGGTCCAGCTGGCGCCGCGTCCAGCCCGCCGCTTCCCTGTCTTGTCCCCTCATCGCTCCTCCCGTCCTTTCGCGCCGTCGCGCATACGAAATACGCCGTGCCGCATTCAAATGCAAATGATAATTATTCTCATTGTTGCATAAAATTGCGCTTATGCCCATCTCGTCGAAAGGAACTTTCATGTCATTCACGTCACAGCATGCCTTGCAGCCTTACTGGGACCTGGCCGTCGCGCCCGTGCAAGCGGACGGGCTGGCCGCCGCCCTGGAACTGGGTATTTTCGATGTGCTGGCCACGCCGCACACGCCGGCGCAGCTGGCCGACACCCTGTCGCTGCATGCGCCGCACACGGCCCTGCTGCTGGAACTGCTCTGGAGCATGCAGGTGCTGGAGCGCGACGGGGCCGCTGCGGATGCTGAAGCAGACACACAACGCTACCGCTGCACGGCCAGCACCTTGCAGTATTTCTGCCGCAACTCCGTGGCCTTTTGCGGCGATGCCTGGCTATACCGGCTGCATGCGCTGCGTCACTTCGCCACGCAGTTACCTGCCCTCGTGCGCGACGGCGGCAAGGTGGCGCCCTACAACACGGCGAACGGGGTCAACTGGGCCGCCGCCGCACAGCAGCAAATTGGCCAGGAACAACGTGCCGTCACCATGCGCGCGGCCCTGTCCGTGATGCAGCGCATCGCCCCGTTTGCGGACGGCAACACGCCCTTGCGCCTGCTCGACGTAGGCGGCGGCCCGGGCTGGGTGGCCATTGCGCTGGCGCAAGCCCATGCAGGCTTGCACGGTTGCGTGTTCGACTGGCCGGAAACGGTGGCCGTGGCGGCCGCCAACATCGCCCATGCACAACTATCCGACCGCCTGGAAACCTTGGGTGGCGACCTGGGCTGCGACGACATCGGCAACGGCTACGACCTGATCTGGTGCTCGTCCGTGCTGCATTTCGTGCCCGACATGGCGGCGGCCTTGCGCAAGATGCAGACAGCGTTAAAACCCGGTGGCGTACTCGTCTGCGTACAGGCGGAAATCGCCCCGGCGCCGGGCGACGCGGCACGCGTGCTGCCGTACTACTTGCCGATGCGCATGCTGGGCCGCAAGGTGACACGGCACGGTGAATTGGCGCAGCTGCTGCGCGACACGGGCTGGCGACAAGTGGAGCAGTACGGCGCCAGCGATTTCCCCATGGCGCCCGTGCAAGTGCTGATTGCTCGTGCCTAACAATTACCATTTAGCAATTATCTTTTTTATAGCAAAAAGGGACGCAAATGCGCTAAGCTGTGCCGGCATTGATCGATGTCATCCGCAGCACTCTGCTGCCTCCACAGGGAATCCATCATGAGTCTACATATCGCAGGGAAAGTCGTCGTCATCACCGGTGCCAGCAGCGGCCTGGGAGAAGCCACCGCGCGCCATCTGGCCGCACTGGGCGCTTCCGTCGTGCTTGGTGCGCGGCGCATGGATTTGCTCACCATCATCGCCGAGGAAATCACGGCGGCCGGCGGTCAGGCCGCCATCGCCCAGACCGACGTGACCCAGGCGGGCGACCTGACGCGTTTGATCGACACGGCGCTGGCCGTGTTCGGCAAGGTCGACGTGCTGATCAACAATGCGGGGTTGATGGCCATCGCGCCGATGAGCGCCTTGAAGGTCGACGAATGGAATAACATGATCGATATCAACATCAAAGGCGTACTGAACGGCATCGCCGCCGTGCTGCCGCATTTCCAGGCGCAAAACAGCGGCCACATCATCAATATCTCGTCGGTGGCGGGACAAAAAGTCTTCAGCCCGGGCGGTACCGTCTACAGCGGCACCAAGTTTGCCGTCAGCGCCATTTCGGAAGGCTTGCGCCATGAGCTGGCGGCCAGCGGCGGTACCATCCGTACCACCGTCATTTCACCGGGCGCCGTGGACACGCCACTGAGCGAGGGCAGCAGCCATGCCGAGAGCGCCAAGGCCGTCAAGGAGTTCTACGAGATTGCCATTCCCGCCGCCTCAGTGGCGCGCGCCATCGCGTATGCGATCGAGCAGCCAGCCGACGTGAGCATCAATGAAATCGTGCTGCGCCCGACGGCGCAGGCGTTTTAAGCGGAATCTTGCTGCAGCGACTCGATAATCAGGCTGGCCAGGCGCTCGACGGGCGGCCTGGACACGCTGGACGCACGCAGCAGTTCCAACGACAGCGGGGGCAGGGCGGGCAAGCCCGCCGCCACGTGATCGAGCGCACGCACGCTTGAGGGCAAGCCCAGGCCCGTGCGCACCGTCACGCCCAGTCCGGCTGCTGCCGCCGCCCACAGGCCGGCCAGGCTGGGACTGGTAAACGCCGTGCGCCAAGCGATGCCGGCATGGTCCAGCGCCTGCGTGGCGCAGCGCTGGAACAGGCATTCGCGGTCAAACGCAATGAGCGGCAACGGCTCGCCCGACTCAGGCCGCCAGGCCAAGCTGGACGAGGCGATCCAGCGCATGGCCGGTTCGGCAATATGCTGGCGCTGCTGCTGCGGATACTCGGCCACGTCGGCGATGCCGGCGCCGCCCCACAGCAGGGCCAGGTCCAGCTGCCCCATGGCCAGGCCTTCCATCAAGGCCGTGTTGCGCGCCACGTGCGCCTCGATGCGCACTTTCGGATGCGCGCGGGCAAAACGCCCCAGCACATCGGGCAGCAAGGCTTCGCCAAAATCCTCCTGCAAACCCAGCCTGATCCAGCCTTCCAGTTCCGCTCCGCGCAAGGCGACGGCCGCCTCGTCATTGAGTTCCAGCAGGCGGCGCGCATAGCCGAGCAAAACTTCGCCGGCCGGCGTCAGCGCCAGCCCCCGTCCATCCTTGCGGAACAAGGGCATGCCCGCCTGCTCCTCGAGTTTTTTCAGCTGCGCGCTGACGGCCGAGGTGGAACGCCCCACCTTGTCCGCCGCGCGGGCAAAGCTGCCCAGCTCAATGCCAGCCACATAGCTGCGCAAGAAGGCGATGTCGAAATTAAGCAGGCTCATGGTGCAGATGCAATCGTCCGGTTTTATGGGATGGTTTAACGTAAATTATCTGATATTCAGAATGATCGTACTGCGCAACACTGTCAGGGTCAACCACTTTCCTGTCCTTGCCATGAGCACCAATTGCCAAGCTATTCCTGTCCCCGCCACCACGCCCGCGCTGGGCGACGCCCACCGCTGGAAAGTCCTGGCCGTCGGCGTGGCGGCCAATGCCAGCTTTTCCGCCGCCGCCAACGGCATGCCCACCACGGCCATCTGGCTGCGCAGCGGCTATCACCTGAGCAATACGGAACTGGGGGTGGCGCTGGGCGCCATGGGTCTGGGCGTGGCCTTGAGCGAATTGCCCTGGGGCATGGCCACCGACCGCTGGGGCGACCGCCCGGTGCTGCTGACCGGCTTGCTGGGCACCATGCTGGCGCTGTTGACCTTGCTGCTGTGGATCACGCCGGCTGACGGCGCCGTGCCGCCCCTGTGGGCGCTGGCGGCCGGGCTGGCGCTGGTCGGCGTGCTGGGCGGCAGCGTGAATGGCGCCAGCGGCCGCGCCGTGATGCGCTGGTTCGGCCCCCGCGAACGGGGTTTCGCCATGAGCATCCGCCAGACGGCCGTGCCGCTGGGCGGCGGCCTCGGCGCGCTCGTCCTGCCCAGCCTGGCATCGCGCTATGGCTTCATGCCCGTGTTTGGCGCCCTGGCCCTCATATGCGGCCTGTCGGCGTTTTTTACGTGGCGCTGGATGCATGAGCCCGATTTATCTGCCGAGGCCGCCACAGGCCCGCACAACGCGCCCACGGGCCTGATGAAAGACCAGGCAACATCGCCCCTGAAAAACCGTAGGGTCTGGCGCATGGTGGCCGCCATCGGCTTGCTGTGCGTGCCGCAGTTTGCCGTACTCAGCTATGCCACCGTGTTCCTGCACGATGACGGCCACCTGGGCCTGGCGGGCATCACGGCCGTGATGGTGGCCCTGCAGGCTGGCGCCATGGTGATGCGCATCTGGAGCGGACGCCACACGGACCGCCACGCGAACCGGCCCGCCTACCTGCGCGGCTCGGCCCTGGTGGCGCTGGCCACGTTCATGCTGCTGGGAATGGCCGCCGCATGCGATGCGCCGGGCTGGCTGTTGATGGCCGCCGTGGTGGTGGCCGGCATCGCCGTGTCCGCCTGGCATGGCGTGGCCTACACGGAGCTGGCCACGGAAGCGGGCGGCGCCAACGCGGGCACGGCCCTGGGCATGGCGAACACGGCCGTCTACGTGGGCTTGTTCCTCACGCCGATTGCCATCCCGCATTTGCTGGCGGCCAGCAGCTGGCCCGTCGTGTGGTGGCTGGCGGGGCTGGTGGCGCTGCTGGCCCGCCCGCTGTTTCCGAAAGCCTAGGGCAGCGCCCTGATCCGGTACACGCAGCGCATGGCATTGGCCAGCACGTGCTGCTCGCGCACGATGCTGGCGCCCGGTCCCACCACTTCCTGGAACAGCTGCAATTCGGAGCGGCAAAAACCCTGGCAAGTGCGCGCGGCGGCGCAGATGGGGCAGTGATCCTCGATCAGCAGCCAGTCGTCGCCGTCTTCTTCCACGCGCGCCATATAGCCCTCCTCGTCGCGCACGGCCGCCAGTTGCCGCAGGCGCGTGGGCAAGTCCGGCGCCGAACACGTCAGCGCATACGCGCCGCGGCTTTCCTCTTCGCGCTGGGAAATTAACTTGTCCAGGCCCGCCTCGCCGAACAACTGGCGCACGGAACCGATCAGCTTGATCGTCAGCTGCGCATGCGTGTCGGGAAAGCGCGCATTGCCTGCTTCCGTCAAGACCCAATTCTGGCGCGGCCGGCCCGCGCCCGCCTGCGCTTCCTGGCGTCCCTCGATCAAGCCCGCCGCCACCAGCTTTTGCACTTGTTGGCGCGCCGCCTCGCCCGTCATGTCCAGGGTCTTGGCCAGGGTCGCCGTGGAGACGGGTCCCTTGGTCTTGATGAAATACAGGATGCGCTCCGTCGTTTGCGGCGCCTCGCTATTATCCAAACGTTTACTTGTGTAATTCATTTCACTCAACTATCATGGGCTCAGTTAACCAACTAATTGCTTGCATAATAGGCCGGTAGCTCCCCGCTGTCGAGGAGTTTCCACGTCCGCATGCCGGCAAGACACTCTTTGGACGGGAATCACCATGCAGCTGCAGCACTCGATCTGGCTGTTTCACGCCATCCTCGCCACCGGCCTGGCCACTTGGCTCAGCCTGGCCGCCATCAACAACCTGCATGCCTTCCACGGCTCCGTCTGGGCCATCGGCAACACCATGCGCATGGATCCGCTGCGCCAGGATCCCACCATCCAGACGCCGCTGCTGCGCCGCGCGCTCACGTCCTTGCGCTTGCACCGGCTGGCGCTGGGCGTGGTGCTCACCTTGCAACTGCTGGCCGCCATCGCCGCCTGGACGGGCGTGGCGCTGTTTTTTGGCGCGTCGCTGACGCAGGCGCTGCCCTGGCTGAACCTGGCCCTGTGCGCCATGGCCGCCTTTTTGCTGCTGATGCACCTGGGCGGCCTGTGGTTCGGCTACTGGATCGCGCAGGAAGGCTTGCAGACGACGCACCTGGTGCTGCTGCTGTGGACCCTGGCGCTGTTTTTCACCTTCAACGCGCAGCGGACCTGATCAGCCTCCGCTGCGCCTCTTCTTCCCAGTTGTAAAGGACTTCATCATGCATACGAAAATCGTCGGCGCCTCCGCGCTGGCCGTCACCCTGGCCGTCGCGGGCGCCGCCCTCTATCCGCGCGCCGACTCCCATGCGGCCGATGCCGCCGCCTACCCCGCCACCAAGGTGGCGCTGGTGCCCGTCGTGCTGGGCACGCAGGAGCGCTACTTCGCTGGCGTGGGCGAACTGGAAGCGGCGCGCCAGGTGCAGGTGGCGGCCGAAACGGGCGGGCGCATCACGCAGATCCGCTTCGAGTCGGGGCAGAGCGTGGCGGCCGGCACCGTGCTGGTACAACTGAATGACGCCCAAGAACAGGCAATGCTGCTGCGCCAGCGCGCGCAGCTGAAAAACGCGGAAAGCAGCCATGCCCGCACGGCGCAGATGGTGAAGGAAAAGGCGGCCACGCAGGAGCAGCTCGATAGCGCCCTGGCCGCGCGCGATGCGGCGCTGGGCGACGTGCGCCAGACGCAAGCGCTGATCGCGCAAAAGACCATCCGCGCGCCGTTCGCCGGACAGCTGGGCATCCGCAAGGTGCACGCGGGCCAGTACCTGAACGCGGCCGACACGGTGGCCAGCCTGATCGACACGAAGTCGCTGATGGTGAACTTCGCCCTTGATGAACAGAGCAGCGCGAAGCTGGCGCCAGGCCAGGCCGTGCAAGTGCTGGTGGACGCCTATCCCGGCGACGTCTTCACGGCCAAGATCAACGCCATCGACCCGCTGATCTCCCGCTACCGCATGGTGCAGGTGCAGGCGGCGCTGAACAACCCGCGCGGCGCGCTCAAAGCGGGCATGTACGCGAACGTGCGCGTGGCGCGCGAAGCGGGCCGGCAGCTGACGGTGCCGGAAACGGCCGTGACCTACAGCGCGTATGGCGACACGGTCTTCGTCGCGCAGCAGGAAGGAAAACAGCCGCTCACCGTCAAGCGCGTGGGCGTCAAATTGGGCGAGCGGGCAGGGGGCCGGGTGGCCATTCTTGACGGCTTGCGCGAAGGCCAGCGCGTGGTCGCCTCGGGGCAGCTGAAACTGGCCGACGGCATGGCCGTGCAAGCCGTGGCCAATACCCTGGACGAGGCCAAGCGCGCCGTGCCCAAGGCTGGCTCGTAAAGGAAAGACATCACCATGAAATTTACCGATCTATTCGTACGCCGCCCCGTGCTGGCGCTGGTCATCAGCACCTTGATACTGATGCTGGGCGTGATCGCCCTCCTGCAACTGCCGATTCGCCAGTATCCGATGCTCGAATCGTCGACCATCACGGTGAAAACCACGTATCCGGGCGCTTCGGCGGAACTGATGCAGGGTTTTGTCACGCAGCCGATCGCGCAAGCCGTATCGTCGGTGGAAGGCATCGATTACCTCACCTCGTCGTCGGTGCAGGGCAGCAGCACGGTCACCGTGCGCATGGAGCTGAACCGCGATTCCACGCAGGCGCTGACGGAAGTGATGGCCAAGGTCAACCAGGTGCGCTACAAGCTGCCCGAAGGCGCTTTTGACCCCGTCATCGAGCGCTCGGCCGGCGATTCCTCGGCTGTCGCCTATGTCGGCTTTGCCAGCGAAAGCGTGTCCGCACCCGCGCTGACGGACTACCTGGCGCGCGTCGTGCAGCCGATGTTCGCCACCATCGACGGCGTGGCAAAGGTCGATGTGTATGGCGGCCAGCAGCTGGCCATGCGCCTGTGGATCGACCCGGCGAAACTGGCGGCGCGGGGCCTGACGGCTGCCGACGTGGCCGACGCCGTGCGACGCAATAACTACCAGGCGGCGCCCGGCAAAGTGAAGGGACAATTCGTCGTCTCGAACATCAGCGTCAACACGGATCTGACCAGCGTGGCGGAGTTCCGCGACATGGTCATACGCAAGGGCGGCGATGACGGCGCGGCGCTCGTGCGTTTGAAGGACGTGGGCACGGTGGAACTGGGTGCGGCCGCCACGGAGACGAGCGGCATCATGGACGGCGTGCCGGCCGTGTACCTGGGCCTGTCGCCGACGCCGGGCGGCAACCCGCTGGTGATCGTCGACGGCATCAAGAAGCTGCTGCCCGAGATCCAGAAAACCCTGCCGCCGGGCGTGAAAGTCGAGCTGGCGTTCGAGACGGCGCGCTTCATCCAGTCGTCCATCGACGAGGTGGCGCACACCCTGCTCGAAGCATTGCTGATCGTCGTCATCGTCATCTACCTGTGCATGGGTTCCTTGCGCTCCGTGCTGATACCCGTCGTGACGATCCCGCTGTCGATGCTGGGCGCGGCGGCATTGATGCTGGCCTTCGGCTTCAGCATCAATCTGCTCACCTTGCTGGCGATGGTGCTGGCCGTGGGCCTGGTGGTCGATGACGCCATCGTCGTGGTGGAAAACGTGCACCGGCATATCGAGGAAGGCAAGACGCCCGTGGCGGCCGCCCTCGTCGGTGCACGCGAAGTGGCCGGCCCCGTGATCGCCATGACGATCACCCTGGCCGCCGTGTATGCACCGATCGGCATGATGGGGGGCTTGACGGGAGCGCTGTTCAAGGAATTCGCGCTGACCCTGGCCGGCGCCGTGGTGGTATCGGGCGTGGTGGCCTTGACCTTGTCTCCCGTGATGAGCTCCTTGCTGCTGCAGCCGAAACAATCGGAAGGGCGCATGGCGCTCGCCGCCGAGCATTTCTTCGAAGGTCTCACCAGCCGCTATGCGCGCCTGCTGGACCGCTCGCTGCACCACCGCTGGCTCAGCGCCGGTTTCGCCGCGCTGGTGATGGTCAGTTTGCCGTTTTTATACCTGCTGCCACAGCGCGAACTGGCGCCGGCGGAAGACCAGGCCAGCGTGCTGACGGCGATCAAGGCGCCGCAGCACGCCAACCTCGATTACGTGGAGCGCTTCTCGTACAAGCTCGATACCATCTACAAAAATATCCCCGAAACGGACTCGCGCTGGATCATCAACGGCGGCGAAGGTCCGGCATCGAGCATCGGCGGCATCAACCTCACGCCGTGGTCCGAACGGGCGCGCAACGCGGCCGTCATCCAGGCCGAATTGCAGCACGCCGTGGGCGACGTGGAAGGCACGAGCATCTTCGCCTTCCAACTGGCGCCCTTGCCGGGATCGAGCGGCGGCTTGCCCGTGCAGATGGTCTTGCGCAGCGCGCAGGATTACGCCACCCTGTTTCGCACCATGGAAGACGTCAAGCAGCGTGCGCGCACAAGCGGCCTGTTTGCCGTCGTCGACAGCGACCTCGATTACAACAACCCGGTGGTCAAAGTGCGCGTGGACCGTTCCAAGGCGAACAGCCTGGGCATCCGCATGCAGGACATCGGCGAATCGTTGGCCGTGCTGGTGGGCGAAAATTATCTGAACCGCTTCGGCATGGATGGCCGCGCCTATGACGTCATCGCGCAAAGCCCGCGCGAACAGCGACTGACGGCGCAAGCCCTGACGCAGCAGTACGTGCGCGCCGACGATGGCAGCCTGCTGCCCCTGTCCGCCGTTGTGTCGGTGAGCGAACAGATTGAGCCGAACATGCTGACGCAGTTCAACCAGCAAAATGCGGCCACCTTCCAGGGCGTGCCGGCGCCGGGCGTAACCCTCGGCGACGCCGTGACCTTCCTCGATGGCGTGGCCAAGACCCTGCCGCCGGGCTTCAGCTATGACTGGCAATCGGACGCGCGCCAGTTCGCCACGGAAGGTAATGCGCTGCTGCTGGCCTTCCTGGCGGCCGTCGTCGTCATCTACCTGGTGCTGGCGGCGCAGTATGAAAGCCTGACGGACCCGTTGATCATCCTGATCACCGTGCCGCTGTCGATTTGCGGCGCGCTGATTCCGCTGGCCCTCGGTTACGCCACCGTCAACATCTACACGCAAATCGGCCTCGTGACCTTGATCGGCTTGATCAGCAAGCATGGCATCCTGATGGTGGAATTTGCCAACGAATTGCAGGTGCATGAACAGCTGGACCGCATCACGGCCATCCGCAAGGCGGCGCAGATCCGCTTGCGCCCGATTTTGATGACGACGGCGGCCATGGTGGTGGGCCTGGTGCCGCTGCTGTTCGCCTCTGGCGCGGGCGCCAATAGCCGTTTCGGCCTCGGTGTGGTGATCGTCTCGGGCATGTTGATCGGCACCTTCTTTACCCTGTTCGTGCTGCCCACCGTGTACACCTTTCTGGCCCGCCGCCACACGGCCGACCATGCCACGCCGCGTGCGCGCGATTTGTCGCAGGCGCTGAAGGAATCCTCATGAAAAATTACCGCTATCTTGTCGCTCTTTTCCCCGTGCTGGCTGGCTGCACCGTCAGTCCTGCCTACGTCACGCCGGGCACGCCCGACATCACCCTGGCCAGTCCGCAGCAAGCGCAATTCGCCCCCGGCGCGAGCGCCGTCAGCGAGGCCGCCTGGTGGACGTTTTTCGACGATGCGCGCCTGTCGCAGCTGATCGCCAGCGCGCTAGAACACAACCTCGATATCGCCCAGGCACAGGCGAACCTGCTGGCCGCGCGCGCCGTCTTCGACGAACGCCGGCTCGATGAACTGCCTGCCGTCACGGGCCAGGCGGGATGGCAGCGCACGGTGCAGCAAGACACACCAGACAGCCGCGCCGCCAGCGCCAGCACGCGCGTGGGCTTCGATGCGCAATGGGAGATCGACCTGTTCGGCCGCCTCGCGCACATGAGCCGTTCGGCGCAGGCGCGCGCCGACGCAGCGCAGGCGGACTTGCGGCAGGTGCAGCTGACGATCGCGGCCGAGGTCGCGCGCAATTACTACGAGGCGCTGGGCTACCAGCAAAACCTGGCGCTGACGCAGGCGCAGGTGCACAGCTGGCGCGACACGGTGGCATTGAGCGACGCGCGCATAAGCGCCGGCAGCGGCTTGCCGGAAGAGCGCCACAACGCGCTGGCCAACCTGGCGCGCAGCGAGGCGATGCTGCCGCCCTTGCAGGCGGGCTTGCGCCAGGCGCAGTACCGGCTCGATGTGCTGAGCGGACAAGCGCCAGGCGCCATCGCGCTGGCGACGGTACCACGCCAGGAAGCGCCGCTGGCGGGCCAGCTGCCGCTCGGCGACGTGAACCGCCTGATCAAGCAGCGTCCCGACGTGGTGCGCGCCGAGCGCCTGCTGGCCGCCTCCAGCGAAAACGTGGGCGCCGCCACGGCGGACCTGTACCCGCGCCTGAGCCTGGGCGGCTTTTTGGGCTTCTTCGCGCTGCGGGGCAGCGGCGTATTCGACGGCGGCGCGCACGCCTTCGAGGTGGCGCCATCGGTCAGCTATCCGGCCTTTCGCCTGGGCAGCGTCAAGGCGCGCTTGCGCGGCACCCAGGCCGAGGCGCAGGGCGCGCTGGCGCGCTATGCGCAGGCCTTGTTAATCGCGCAGGAAGACGTGGAAAACGCCGTCACGCAGCTGGCGGAAAACCAGACGCGGTTGGCGTCATTATTGCAGTCGGCGCGCCACGGCAACGCGGCCCTCGGCATCGCCAGCACGCGCTATGCGGGCGGTTCCGGCAGCTACCAGGCCGTGCTGGAAAACCAGCGCGCCTTGTACGATATTCGGCGCGAAGCGCTGCTGGCGGAAACGGCGTCCTACATCGATGCGATTGCCCTGTACAAGGCGCTGGGATGGGGGCACACTATGTAGTATTTTCGATCAAAAGGAGAGACGATGTTCACGCAAGGCAGCTGGCTCAATGCACCGGAAAACTGGTCCGCCGACGGCGCGCAATTGCGCGTGACGACGGACGCCAACACGGATTTCTGGCGCAAGACCTCATACGGCTTTATTCGCGACAGCGGCCACTTTTTCGGCACGCAAATCGATGGCGATTTCACGGCGCAGCTGCACGTGGCGGCGCAGTACGCGTCGCTGTACGATCAGGCCGGCCTGATGGTGCGCATCGATGCGGAAAACTGGATCAAGTGCGGTGTCGAATTTTCCGACGGCCAGCTCTTATTGAGCACCGTGCTGACGGTCGATACATCCGATTGGGCCGTCAGCATTGCTCCTGCCATGCCGGACGGTTTCTGGCTGCGCGTGACGGTGGAAAAGGGCGCCATCCGCGTGCAGTATTCGACCGATGGCAAGCTGTGGCCGCTGCTGCGCCTGGCGCCGTTTCCCGTCGCATCGCGCTACCTTGTCGGCCCCATGTGCTGCACCCCGGAACGGGCCGGGCTCGAAGTCGTGTTTTCGCAGTTTTCCACCGGACCGGCACTGCAAAAGGATTT
Organism: Janthinobacterium sp. Ant5-2-1; assembly: GCF_001445815.1. NCBI lineage: Bacteria > Pseudomonadati > Pseudomonadota > Betaproteobacteria > Burkholderiales > Oxalobacteraceae > Janthinobacterium > Janthinobacterium sp. Ant5-2-1. Next base: position 62,090 of record NZ_LNCE01000049.1, read on the forward strand.
GCACGATCTCACTTAGAACGCCATTGCGCCTTGCTTAGCTGAGCGCCGTATCGAGCACCATCATCAGGAGAAAACCGAACACCAGCGCGATACTGGCAAAACCGCCATTGCCGCTGCGCTGCGCCTCGGGAATGGCGTCGTGCACGATGACGAACAGCATGGCGCCGGCAGCCGCCGCCAGGCCCCACGGCAGCAGGGCGGACGACAGGCCGATCAGCGCCAGGCCGGCCAGCGCCATCACCGGCTCAACCAGACCGGAGGCGGCGCCCATGGCCACCGACCAACGCCGGCCGTAGCCCACGCTGCGCAGCGCCAGCGCCACGACCAGCCCTTCCGGCACGTCCTGGATGGCAATGCCGGCCGCCAGCGCATTGGCGCGTTCCAGCGCCACGCCCGCATAGCCGACGCCGATCGCCAGCCCCTCGGGCAGGTTGTGCAAGGTGACGGCCAGCACAAAAATCCACACTCTTTTCAGGCTGCTGGCGGCGGGCGCGGCGCCCTGTACGCGTTCGCGCACGACCAGGTTGAGCACGACGATCAGCAGCATGCCGAGGCCCATGGCAAAGGCCACCAGCAGGCTCGCGTGCATGGGCGTTGCCACGCGCTGCCTGGCCGCCGCCAGCGCCGGCAACACCAGTGAAAACACGGTGGCCGCCAGCATCACGCCGGCGCCAAAACCGAGGAAGCAGTCGTAGCTGCGCTGCGAAAATTTATGCGACAACAGCACCGGCACGGTCCCCAGCGCCGTGGCGGCAGCGGCCATGGCGCCGCCGATCAGGGCCGGCGCCAGATGGGCATGGCGCAGCCCCAGCTGGGCCGCCAGCGCGTACAACAAGAAGAGCAGCAGCGCGCCGCACAGGGCAAAGCCCAGTGCATGGGGCCAGGACCAGTGTCTGGCCAGGGCCTGCAGCGCGCGCGGCGTGTTCACGCTGGTGGTGCCCGGCCAGCTGCGCTACAAGGGCATGGACGAGGTGCCGCCATCGCGGCCGTTGGGCCGCATGCCCAGTTCCGCGCCCGTCAACGGGTCGGCATCGGGATTCGATGCCGTGCGCGCGGCCATCTGCTGCACGGTGGCCAGTTCGTCCTGCGGCAATTTCACTTCCGCCTCGCCCGTGCCGCCGTCGACGGCCATCTGCTGGCGCGGGTCGGAAATGTACTGCCACTTGCCGCCCTGGTTCCACGGTCCCCGTTCCTCGCCCGGCCCCTGTGACATGTTGAAATACACGTCCGCGTACTGCGGGTCGCCCGGCAGTTTGCCGGGCGGGAAATTGGGCTCGATCGAATACAGGGCTTTTTCAAACGACTTCTGGTGTGCCACTTCGCGCGTCATCAGGAAACCCAGCGCTTCCTTCACGCCCGGGTCGTCCGTCAGGTTGATCAGGCGCTCGTAGACGATCTTGGCGCGCGCCTCGGCGGCGATGTTCGAGCGCAGGTCGGCCGTCGGTTCGCCGATGGTATCGATGTAGGCGGCCGTCCACGGCACGCCGGCCGAATTGACCAGCGGGGCGCCGCCGCCGTACAGCACCTGCGTCACGTGGCTGTCGTTGCCCGCGCCCGTGATATTGCGGTACAGCTCCGCCGCCTGGTCGACGCCCTCGGCCAGCCGCCCCTTGGCGCCCTTGTTGAGCATGACGACGATATTGCCGATCACTTCCAGGTGGCTCAGTTCTTCCGTCGCGATATCGAACAGCATGTCCTTGCGGCCCGGATCGTCCTCCGACAAGGCTTGCGTGAAATAGCGGCAGGCGGCGGCCAGCTCGCCCTGCGGGCCGCCGAATTGTTCCAGCATCAGGTTGGCCAGCCCGGGATTGGGCTGCTCCACCCTGACCGTGTATTGCAGTCGCTTGTTGTGTGCAAACATGGTGCTCTCCTCGTTCGCAGCACGCCGGTCTACTCGTGCTGATTCAGTGATCTGTGGATGTCCTTCGACTCGTTGCGGCCCGGCCGGTCGTCGGCCAGCTTGCCCGCTTCGCTCTGCGGCCGCTGCGCCGCGCCCTTGACGTGGGCGTTGTCGTCAGATTGCGTCAGGGTGGGCAGGTTTTCCTGCTCCACCGGGTCAAGCCCGCCCTGCGGCGTGATGACGTCGTTGGCCCAGTGGCCGCTGTTGGCATTGCCGCTGGCCAGCTTGCCGCCGCCCTGATTGGCATACGCATCGCCCTGCGACTGATTGACGTCGCTCTTGTCCATGCGCGTGTTGCGGCCCTGGTCGGCGGGATGCTGGGGCGTATTACCGTGTTTTTCCTGCATGCGCTTCTCCTCGGTTGGTGGATGAAGTTCCATGCTACTGGCGCGCAACGGCCGGCAAGATAGGCGCGCGGCGGGCCGGCGTGTAGGAAAGTGACTCGCGCAGCGCCTCAGCGCCGCCGCAGCCACAGCGCGCCGGCGGCCAGGCCGATGCCGAAGGCGCCGTACACCAGCAGCAGCGAGGGGCGCGACAGGCGCATCTCGTAGCCGGGCTGCAAACGGTGCGGCGTCAGCTGGTAATCCGTGAAACAGGCCACGGCCGTGGCGCCGGCCGCCGCCGCGACGGTGGATGCCACGCGGCGCCGGTCGAGGATGCGCGCCGCATAGCGTTCGAACAGCACGCCCCAGAACATGGCGCTGCAATGGTGGATGACATAGCCGACCAGGGTATGCCTGAGCGAGGCGTCGTCGCGGTGCGCCGCCTGGTCGCCCCACAGCCAGTGGCTGACGGCGTTGACGGCGGCGAACACGCTGCCCGTTTCGCGCCGGCCGCACAGGGCCAGGGCGGCGGCGGACAGGAGGGAGGCAAGGCTGCCCGACAGGGCGCCGTGATGCAGGGTGGTAGGCAAGGCTGGCATGGTGGTTCTCCCGTAGTAAATGCGGTAATGAACTGAAACGCAAAAGGCGAATCCAACTCCCATCAGGAAAGGGCATCGATGCGCATACTGCTGACGGGGGCGAGCGGTTTCATCGGAACGCATGTTTCGACCGCGCTGCTGGCCGAAGGTTTCCAGCTCGCGTGCACGACACGTCGCGCGCCGCCCCGCGCGCCCACCGGCCAGGAGCAGCGCGTGCACCTGATCGAGGCCGATTTTGCGCGCGACACGGCCAAGGCCGCGTGGCTGCCGCGCCTGGCCGGCATCGATGTCGTCATCAACTGCGTCGGCATCATCGCCGAGCATGGCCCGCAGACGTTTGCGGCCCTGCACACGCAGGCGCCGCGCGCCCTGTTCGCCGCCTGCGCCGAAAGCGAGGTGCAACTGGTGATACAGCTGTCGGCCCTGGGCGCGGACGACGGCGCCGTCTCGCCCTACCACCTGAGCAAGAAGGCGGCCGACGATTTTCTCGCCAGCCTGCCGCTGCGCGCCGTCATCGTGCAGCCTTCGCTCGTGTATGGCGACGATGGCGAGAGCGCGCGCCTGTTCCGCATGCTGGCCAGCCTGCCCGTGTATCCCCGCTTCGGCCGCGCGCCGCAGCCGGTGCAGCCTGTGCATGTGGACGACCTGACCGATGTCATCGTCGCGCTGGTGCGCGGCGCGGGCGCGCTGGGCGGCCAGAAGACGCGCCGCGTGCCCGTCGTGGGGCCGCAGGCGCTGCCGTTTGCGGCCTACCTGGCGGCGTTGCGCTCAGCCATGGGGCTGGGGCGGCTGCGCGTCGCGCCGCTGCCCAGGTGGCTGATGCCGCCCGTGCTGCTGCTGGCCAGGCTGCTGGGCTTTGCCATGCCGGACCGCGCCACCCTGGGCATGCTCGAGCGCGGCAATACAGCCGATGCGGGGCTCACGCGGCGTTTGCTGGGACACGCGCCGCGTCCCGTGGCGCAGTTCATCAGCGACGCGCGCGGCGCGGCCGTACGCGCCCAGCTCGACTGGCTGCTGCCTGTGCTGCGCCTGTCGATTGCCATCGTGTGGATCGCCACGGCCATCGTCTCGGCCGGCGTCTATCGAGTCGAAGACAGCTATCGCCTGCTCGAACGCAGCGGCGTGCCGCCAGATTGGGCGCCGCCGCTGCTGGCCGGCGCCTGCCTGTTCGACCTGCTGCTGGGCATGGCCACCCTGGCGCTGCGCCCGCCGTGGCGGCGCTGGCTATGGCCGCTGCAAGCCGCGCTCATCGTGTTCTATACCGTCTGGATCGCCGTATTCCTGCCGGAATTCCTGTGGCATCCGTACGGACCCCTGACGAAAAATCTGCCCATGCTGGCGGCCCTGTGGCTGCTGTACCAACTGGAGGAACATCCATGGAATACCTGATCGTCAAATGGCTGCACATCGTCTCGTCGACCCTGCTGTTCGGCACCGGCATCGGCTCGGCCTTCTACCTGCTGTTCGCGAGCCTGAGCCGCGACGTGCGCGCCATCGCCGTCGTCAGCCGCCACGTGGTGCGCGCCGACTGGCTGTTTACGGCCACGACGGTGGTGTTCCAGCCCCTGAGCGGCTTTTACCTGGCCCACCTGGCCGGCTTTCCCTTGAGCAGCCGCTGGATCGTCTGGTCCGTGGTGCTGTACCTGGTGGCCGGCGCATGCTGGATGCCCGTCGTGTGGCTGCAGATGCGCATGCGCGACATGGCGCAAACGAGCGCGCGCGACGGCGTCGCCTTGCCGGCGCTGTACTGGCGCTACCTGCGCATCTGGGCGGCGCTGGGCGTGCCCGCCTTCTTCGCCCTCATCATCGTGTTTTACCTGATGACGGCCAAGCCGGCGTGAGCGCGCCGGTGCCCTTCAATGTTTGCGGCCCTGCTTCTTGCCGCCGCCGGCCCCCTTGCCGGAACCGGCCTTGGTATGGCTGGCCGCATCCTTGCCGCGCTTGCCAACGTCATTGTCGGTGCTACTTTTGTCTTCCGTGGGGGCGGCCGATTGGCGATTCTGGCCGGCCTGCGATTTTTGCTTGGGCATGACGCGCTCCTGATGAACGAGGGGACCCTGTCAGCCTAGCCGCCATGGCGCCATTGTCCATCGGCGCGCCCGCCGCCACGCTGTAGGATCAATCCGCCCGCGCGGCCCACGTTTCATGCAGGTGGCGCCACAGCAAGGCGCCGTCGGGCGTTTTCTCGTACACGACGGTGGACCAGCGCTCGGTGTTTTCCGCGCCCGGCAGCGACTGGAATTCGCGGTAGGAGACGGTGGCGCCGGTGGCGCTTTCCTGGATCAATTGCAAGTCCGTGATGCGCATGGCGAGGCCCGGGCGGCTGCCGCCGGCGCCCTGGAAAAACCCTGTCAAGCCAAAGTGGTCGAGCCGCATCCCGCCGGGCGCCACCATCGTAAAATCGGGCGAAAAACGCGCCAGCAATTGCGCGCAGTTTTCCGCTGCCGCCTCACCGGAAAGCCATGCACGGATCAGCACATGCGTGGATAAAACGTCGTCAAAATAGGGGTTCGTTGCAGTCATTTTTTGCTTGCTCCATGGTGGTGTAAAAGGTCGAGAACGGCGCGGTTGTCGATGCGCAGGCACAGCGCCAAAGGCAGCAGGCACGAGGCGGCGGCCAGCGCAAAGCACCAGTGGAACACCTGCGCCGCACGCAGATGCTGGGCGGGGTCGTCGAGCGAAGCGATGCCCTGCGCCGCCAGCAAGCCATTCAGCAGTACGCTGAGCAGCGCCACGCCCAGGCAAAAGCCCAGCTGGCGGTTGATATTCCACACGGCGCTGGCCTGGCTCAGCTGCGCGTCCGGCATGCGCAAGAAGGCCGTGCTTTGCGCCGTGCTGCTGCACAAGCCGCCGCCAAAGCCCATCACGGCGTACGCGCCGGCCAGCCAGAACAGCTGATCGGCCGCCTCCACGCGCAGCAGCATCAGCATGCCCGCCGCCTGCAGCAGGGCGCCAGCGATGAACAGCGGTTGCGGACCCACGCGGCGGTAGCTTTTGCCGGTCAGCGAAATGGCCGCAAACGAGGCCAGCGCCCACGGCAGCATCAGCGCGCCAGCCGTCGAGGCCGGCATGCCCAGCACGCCCTGCAGATACAACATGGCCAGCAGGCTCACGCCCATGAAGACGCCCGGCACCAGCAGATACATCAGCATGGCGATGCGCAGCAGCGGTTCGGTGGCCAGGCGCAGGTTGAGCAGCGGCGTCGATTTGCGCAGGGCGCCGCGCACATAGCCCCAGGCGCAGGCTACGCCCAGCGCCAGCACGGCGGCGCCAGCCAGCAGCTCGTCCGGCGTGCCCAGCATGGTCAAGCCCAGCAACAGCAGCAAAATCGCCGTGCTGCCCGCCAGCAGGCCGCTCACGTCGAGACGGGGAACGACCGCGCGCGGCGGGTCGGGACGCAGCCAGCAGGCGGCCAGCAGCAGCGCCAGCGCGGCAAACGGCACGTTCAAGTAAAAGATCCAGCGCCACGACAGGCTGTCGACGATGACGCCGCCCAGCGCGGGCGACAGGGCCGGCGCCAGCAAGCCCACCAGCATGATGACGGAGGAAAGGCCGGGGCGCTCGGCAGGCTGATACAGCTGGTAGGTCATGCTTTGCCCCAACGGAATGAGCAAGCCGCCGCCCAGGCCCTGCACGCAGCGCCAGGCGATCAGCGCCTCGATCGACGGCGCCAGGCCGGCGCCGATGCTGGCGCATAAAAAAGTTAGCAACGATGCCATGAACACGGTTTTGCTGCCATAATAGCCAGCCAGCCAGGCGCTGGCCGGGATGACGATGGTCAGGCCGAGGATGTAGGCGGTGCTGATCCAGGCCAGCTGCGCCACCGAAGCGTGCAGGGCATGGCCGATGTCGGGATAGGCGACGCTGGTGATGAACATGTTGATCAGGTCGACGAAAAACCCCAGCAGATAGATGGCCGCGACCTTTTTGCGATAGTCCATGGTGCTCCAAATGGCAAACGGCCAGCTTAAGCGTCCATCGTCATTTGCGTAACGGGCCAGCCCCGATTACACTGTCAAACAAATTTTGACAAACCTCTCTAACCCGCATGCCTCCTCATTCTTATTTATGATCAGTCTTGACCGCCTGGGTATTTTTATCGCCATCGTCGATGCCGGTTCGCTGACGGCGGCCGCCGCCGTGCTGGGCCAGAGCAAGGCCGTCGTCAGTTTTAATTTGAAGCAGCTGGAGGCGGAGCTGGGCGTGTCGCTGCTGACGCGCAGCACGCGCAGCCTGGCACTGACTGACGTGGGGCGGCGCTTTTACGAGGATTGCCAGCGCGTACTGAGCGAAGCGCAGGGCGCCATCGAAACGGCGCGCCAGGGCCACCAGGGCTTGCGCGGCACCCTGCGCCTGACCACCACCGTCGAATACGGCAGCCGCACGGTGATCCCCGCGCTGATCGCCTTTGCCGCCGCCCACCCGCAGCTGCAGATCCAGCATTCGTCGTCATCCTCGCACGAAGACCTGATCTCGGGCCGCTACGACCTGGCCATCCGCATGGGTTCCCTCAACGATTCGAGCTACCGCGCCGCGCTGATCGAGCCGTACGCCATCTGGCCGGTCGCCTCGCCCGCCTACCTGGCCAGCCTGCCTGCCAAGGGCATCACCAGCCTGGACGACTTGCAGCGCGCGCGCTGGCTGGCGCACAGCCGCCTGGCCACGCCACTGCGCTGGGACGTGCACACGCCGGACGGCGCCGCCAACTTTGCAGTGCAGGACGACGCCGCCATCCATTCCGACTCCGCCTCGGCCCTGCTGGGCTTTGCCCTGGGCGGCTGCGGCGTGGCCCTGCTGCCGCAGTGGCAGGTGGAGGCGGAAGTGCGCGCGGGACGCCTGCGCCGCCTGCTGCCCGACGTCGTCTTCCCGGAGCAGGGCGTGTATGCCGTGTATCCGAACACCCAGCATATCGCGGAAAAAGTGCGCGCCTTTATCGACTTTTTGCGCGCCTTTGTGGGCACGCCGGACTGAGGTTTCACGTCGTCAATACTTGTTGAATACAACGATTTCCAAGGGGCAAACGAGCGCCCCTTTCGTTTTTCCCGGCCTACACTGGAAGGGCATTGTTCACCAATTGGAGACCATCATGGCACATACATTGGCAGCAGTTTTCGCCGTGCGCGATATGGCCGAGCGCGCCCGGCACGACCTGATCACGGCTGGCTTCCCCGGCGCCAGCATCCGCCTGCACGATGCGGGCAGTGACGACTTTTCCGCCACGGAAAACATCCGCCGCGACGACAGCGACAGCCTGCTCGACAGCGTCAAGCATTTCTTTACGGACCTGTTCGGCAGCCACGCCGACCGCCACATCTATGCGGAGGCCGTGCGGCGCGGGCATGTCGTGCTGACCCTGGAAGAGGCGAGCGACGCCGATATCCAGCGCGCCACCGACATCGTCGAACGCTATGCGCCGCTCGACATCGATGCGCACGCCGAGCATTGGCGCGCCGGCGGCTGGCAAGGCGCGCCGCAAGACGCCAGCGCGATGCGCCAGGGCGCCAGCATGCAGTCCGATACGCCATCGCGGCAGGGCACCTCCGCCAGCAATGTGAACGAAGCGCCAGGATCGCAGCAATTTGCCAGCGACATGGCGCCGCCGCCGGCGTCCAGCGCCGGCGCCAACGTGCGCCGCTATCCCGGCGCCGACAACCTGCCCGGCACCAGCTACGACGACGAGCAGTATTACCGCAGCCACTGGAGCGCCACCTATGTCGCCACCGGCGCGCGTTTCGAGGACTACGATCCCGCCTACCGCTATGGCCATTCGATGGCGAATAGCGACAGCTACCGGGGCCGCCCGTGGGACGACGTGGAAGCGGACCTGCGTTCCACGTGGGAGCACACGTATCCGCAATCGGCGTGGGACAACTTCAAGGCGGCCGTCAAGCATGGCTGGGAACGCGTGACGTCCTGACGCGCGGGGAGGGGCAGTGCCCCCTCTCAGCGCCCCTCGTGCGTGAGCTTGAGGAAGTGGTTCAGGATGTGAAAGTGGTCTTCGAAGAATTGCTCTTCCATGGCAGGCAGCGCCGCGACGGGCACCCACTGCGCCAGCGCCGCATCGTCGGCCGCCGTCACGGCCGGCAGCTGGCGCGTCTTCAAATCGAAGTAATGCGCATGCGTGATGGTGCGCCCGCGCTGGCTGCGGTCCGGATGGTCGAACACGGCCACGCCGACCAGCGCCTCGACGAGGGTGGGCGCCAGCACGCCCAGCTGGGTTTCCTCCGCCAGTTCGCGCAGGGCGCCCTGCAGCAGGCGTTCGCGCGGCTCCAGGAAGCCGCCGGGCAGCGCCCACAAGTCCTTGCCCGGATAGCCGCCACGGCGCACGAGCAGCACGTGGCCGCCCGTCTGCACCAGCGCGTCGACGGTTGTAAAGATGGGCGCATACGGCGCCACTTTCCAGCGTGCTTTATAGGCTTCGATGGCGCGGTATTCCTGCACCAGCGGGGCGTACCACGGCAGCAAGGTCCACGCCTTCAGATACTGGCCGATGGCCGCCGGCAGCAGCTGCGCCACGGCGCTCAGCGACACATCCACGTCCTCGGCCTCGAACAGCACGTTGCGGATGGCCGTCGCGCCGATGGGTGCGCCAGGGTCGATTTCCAGATTGAATAACTGCCAGTGCGGGAAATGGTGCAGGTAGTAACTGGTGGCGTCCTTGAAGCAGGCCACCAGCATCACGCGCTGCGCCTTGGGCACGGCGCCCGCCACGGTGCGCCGCACGGCATCGGCCCACAGGCCGTCATCGTAGTAATCACGCACGGCCACGTAATGCACGCGCGCGCGCTGTGCCTCGGGCAAGGTCGCGGCGATCATGGCGGCCCGTTCCTGCCACGTAAACGGGTTCTTCGGGCTGCGCGCATGGAAGGCCGAGCCGAGCACCACCACCACTTGCGCGGCCGTCGTCAGCGCCTTTTGCAACAAGCCCGCATGGCCATTGTGAAAAGGCTGAAAGCGGCCGATCAGGATGGCCGCATCGGCAGAATAGGTGAGGGTCATGCGTCGTCTCCGGTGGGGTAGTGGGCGGCGATCGGCAATTGACGCCCGCTGCCAAAGGCGCGCGAACGCACGCGGATGATGGGCGCCGCCTGGCGCCGTTTGTATTCATTGCGGGCGACCATGCCGAGGATGCGCGTCACGAGTGCGCGTCCCTCGTCCGTCTCGCGCAGCTGGTCGACCAGGGTCAACGCTTGCGCGCTTTCTTGCGTCGGCAGGCGGCGTCCTTCGATATGCCATTTGAGAATTTCATCGAGCACGGGATACGGCGGCAAACTATCCGTGTCGCGCTGGCCCGGCGCCAGTTCCGCCGATGGCGGTTTATCGAGCACGGCAACGGGAATCAATTCGCGCCCGGCGCTGGCGTTGATATGGCGCGACAGGGCGAACACCTCCGTTTTATACAGGTCGCCGATCAAGCCCAGGCCCCCATTCGTGTCGCCGTACAGGGTGCAGTAGCCAACCGAGATTTCGCTCTTGTTGCCGGTGGTGAGCAGCAGGGCGCCAAACGCGTTCGAGTATTCCATCAGGATCGTGCCGCGCACGCGCGCCTGCAGGTTTTCCAGCGGCAGCCCTTGCAGCTTGCCGTCGAAGGCGGCCGCGTAACCGGCTTCGTATTGCGCCACGATGTCGCGGATCGGATGCGTGTACAGCGCGATGCCCATGTTGGCGCACAGGGCGACGGAATCGGTGACGGAGCCGGCGCTGGAAAACACGGACGGCATGGTGATGCCCGCGACGTTGTCGGCGCCCAGCGCTTCGACGGCCAGGGCCAGGGTCAGCGCCGAATCGATGCCGCCCGAGCAGCCGACGACGACTTTCGTAAAGCGGCAGCGGCGCGCGTAGTCGCGTAACCCCAGCACGATCTGGCGCCGCGCAAACTCCACGGCGGGGATGCCTTCCGGGTCGGGCACGGGAAACGCGGCACCATCGGTACGCGTAAAACGGCCGCCGGCAAAGCGCAGCAATGGAAAATCTTCGACGAAGCGGGCCGCTTCGAATGCCACGCCGTCGGTCGGTGACATGGCGAACGAGGCGCCGTCAAACACGAGCTGGTCCTGGCCGCCCACCTGGTTGACGAAGAGCAGGGGCAGATTGACGCGCTTGCAGGCGGCGCCAAACACGGCGTGGCGCTGCGCGCGCTTGCCGATGTCGGAGGGGCTGGCGTTGATGCTGACGATCAGGTCGGGCCGCGCCGCGTGCAGGGCGTCGAAGGGGTTGACGGCGTAGGCGCGGCCATCGTCATTCCAGCCATCCTCGCAAATCATGAAACCGACCTTGCAGCCGGCGATAGTCAAGGTGCAGGCGCCGGGCGGGCCCGGCTCGAAATGGCGGCCCTCGTCGAAGATGCCGTAAGTGGGCAGCAGCTGCTTGTAGTATTCAGCCACGATGCGCCCGTCGCGCATCGCCAGCAAGGCGTTGTACAGGGGCTTGCCGACGCCGGAGTTCGGCCGCGCCGTGCCGATGACGGTGACCAGTGCCGGCCAGCGCGTGGACGCCTGCAGCACGGTATCGAGCGCCTGCTGCATGCCGCGCAGGAAGGCGGCGTCCTCGAACAGGTCGCCCGGATAATACGCGCACAGCGACAGTTCGGGGCAGACGAGCAGGTCCGCACCTTCCTCGCTGGCGCGCTGCATGCGCGCGATGATGGCGGCACAATTGGCGTCGAAGTCGCCCACGGTGGGATTCATCTGGGCGAGGGCGATGGTCAGCATGGCGATCCTTTATTGGTTACGCTTGAAACCACTATCCTGCCTGAAAAATTTTCTGAAGGTACTGATGCAATCGTGCAAGCCTGCCGCTGAGGGTGCTACAAGGTCTTGAGCCAGGCCCGCAAGCGCGTACGCGCGTTCGCATACGGCGACGCCGTGTTGAACTGGATCATGCGCCCCATCGTGTAATGCGTGTACCAGGGCTGGCCATACAATTGCGCGTCATCGTGCGCGTCGATCAGCGCCAGCAGCTGGTCTTTCGCCTGCTCCAGGCGCTGCAGCAAGTCGTCCATGCCCAATTCAGCATAGTCCGCATAGAAGCGCTGCGCCAGTTTTCCCAGAGCGTTCCACGTGAAACCTTCGGCGGGAAAAGCGATGTCCTCGATGCGCTTGCCGTCGCGCAGCTGCGCGTGCCAGTGCAAGACCAGCTCGTTCCACCCCACCAGGTAGGCGAGCAAGTCGCACACGCTCATGCGCGTACCCGCCACTTGTCCTTCCAGCACGGGTGCACGCGCCAGCGCTGGCGGCACGCGCGCCAGCTCCTGCGCCAGCTTCGCATACGTGGTGCTAATCGCCTCAAGCAATTCCTGCTTGCTGTTGGGGATGGCCATCAGGCCGCCTTGACGACAGGCAAGCCGGCCGCCTGCCAATCGTCGTAACCGCTGCCGAGACGGCGCGCCTGCAAGCCGTGCTGGCGCAGGGCCGCCACGGCCTGCACGGACAGCACGCAATACGGGCCACGACAGTAGGCGGCGATCTCTGCGTTCGCGGGCAATTCGCCGAGGCGGCGCTGCAAGTCATCAAACGGAATATTGATCGCACCGGGCAAGTGGCCGGCGGCAAATTCCTGCGCGGGCCGCACGTCGAGCACGGTGATGCTGGCCTCGCGCATGCGCTCTTGCAACTCGTCGCCCGTGATCGCTTCCACATGGTCGCCCCGGCCCAGCGCCTGCAACTCGCTGCGCTGATGCTGCGCATACACCTCCAGCGCGGCCAGCAGTTGCACGATGGGGCCGCTGCCGAGCCGGTACAGCACGCGCTTGCCATCGCGCCGCGCCTGCACGAAACCGGCGCGCCGCAACTGCTGCAAATGCTGGGACGTATTCGCCACGGACAGGCCCGTCAACTCCACCAGCTGCTCCACCGCATATTCGCCGTGCACGATCTGCTCGAGCAGGCGCAATCGCGGCGCGCTGCCTAAAATATGGGCAAACCCGGCGGGACTGGCAAGGGTATCGATTTCTGCATTGTTCATTGACACAATGCTAGCACCCTTATAACATTCAAGCAATTCATTGAATGTTAGGAGCGGCAATGCAAATACTTTGGCTCGATGCGCTGGCGATCGGCGTGGGCGCGACGGCGGTGATGGATGTGTGGGCGGTGGCCTTGAAACGCTTCTGGTGCATCCCCTCGCTGAACTTTGCGATGGTGGGGCGCTGGCTCGGCCATCTGCCGCGCGGCACCGTGACGCACACCAATATCGCCCAAGCGGCACCCGTGCGCGATGAAACCATCCTGGGCTGGACGGCCCATTACCTGATCGGCGTGCTCTTTGCGGCCGTGCTGCTGGCGCTGGTGGGACAGGAGTGGGTGCAACAGCCGACATTCGCGCCGGCCCTGCTGGCGGGCCTCGTGAGCGTGGCCGCGCCGTTTTGCATCTTGCAGCCGGGCATGGGCGCCGGCCTGGCCGCCAGCAAGACGCCGCACCCAAACGCCGCCCGCCTGCGCAGCCTGATGGCCCACACGGCGTTCGGCATCGGCCTGTACCTGGCGGCCCTGCTGTGGTCGACCGTGCGCTGACTTGCCGACTAGCTCGTCAGCGGCGGCACGGGCGCCGGCGCCGGTGCAACGGCTGACATGGCCGGCGCCTCGGGCTGCGCCGGCACGCTGCTCAGCACCATCGTGCTGGGCTTGGCGATGGCGATATGGGCATCGTCCAGGCGCTTGAGCAGTTCGAACAGCAGCGCGCTGCGGATGCCCGACGTCAGGCGCGGCGACGAGGCAAAGCCGGTGGCGTTGAACAACAACAGGCCATTGTCGATGCCGTCGAGCTGCACATTCGGCGCCGGCGTGTCGAGCACGTCGGGATTGTCGACAAAGACGGACAGGATCAGCGCGCGCACCGCCTGCGCATCCGTGCCAAGCGGCAGCGGCAGCTTGACTTGCACCAGGCCCAGCGGATTGGCCAGGGTCACGTTGCGCACCGTCTTGGTAATGAATTCCGAGTTCGGCACGATCACCGTGGAGCGGTCGCCCAGCTGAATTTCCGTGGCGCGCACATTGATGCGGCGAATGTCGCCCTCCACACCGCCCAACGACACCCAGTCGCCCACTTTGACGGGACGTTCGGCCAGCAGGATCAGGCCGGACACGAAGTTCTGCACCACGGCCTGCAAGCCAAAACCGATACCCACCGACAAGGCCGACGCCACCCACGCGATGCGTTCGAGACCGATGCCGGCCGCCGACAGGGCCAGCGCCACGGCCAGCACACCGCCGATGTAGCCGAACAGGGTAATGAACGACACTTGCATGCCGGAATCGAGATTGGTGGTTGGCAAATAACTGTTTTGCAGCCAGCGCTTGAACAGGCCCAGCGCGATAAAGCCGACGACCAGCACCAGCAAGGCCTGGATCATGGCGGCCGGGCGGATCGCCACTTCACCGATGGCCAGGCCGTCCTGCAGCTTGCCGACGCGCTGGAACAGCTCGCCCGGACCTTCGCCGAACGGCGCCAGCAGCAGCATCAAAGCCAGCAGCACGACGATGGCGCGGCCGATGCCCGACAGCAGCACGGCCGCCTGGTCGCGCGCCTTGGGCGTGGCCAGCACGGGATGGGCCGCGTCCGGCGGTGGCGGCGTGGAGGCCAGCAGCATGCAGATATCGTCGACCAGCACCGTCAGCAGATAGGTGCTGCACAGCACCACGATGACCCAGGCGATTTGCTTGGCAATAAAACTGCCGAAGGCCACATAGCCGATCAGCAAGCTGATGACGCTCGACGCCAGCGCCAGCCACAGCAGCACCGTGACGCAGCGCAGCCACAGCGGCGTGACCAGGGTGGCGGGATCGGCCTCGCGCAACTGGCGCCAGCAGCGCTCGGCGCGCATCAGGCCGTAGGCGATGGTCGTGCTCATCACGAGGGCGACGATGCAATTGACGGCCACGGCCGTCGACAAGCCCGCATTGATGACGATGGTGACCCGTTCCGTCGCCCACACGAGCACGACGATGAAGGAAAACATCGATGGAAAATTGCGCATGCGGTGCGCCAGCGCATCGGGCAGGGGCAGCAAGCGCCACGAGACGCGGCGCGGCGACAGCAGCGCGTGGCCGAGTCCCGCCGTAAAGCCGGCAAAACAGATGATGCCGATCAAGCTGCTAAGGAAAGTCGAGGTCTTTTCGGACAGGCCGCCCTCCCAACGCAGCCCCATGGCCAGCAATTCCGCCACCAGGCCCGGCGTGGCCAGCGCCAGCACCAGCACGGCCAGCGCATGCAGCGAGCGGCGCAAGCGGCCGTGCGGCACGCGCGTGGAAGTGACCACCAGCAAATAGCGCGAAATCCAGACGCTGGCGCCGATCACAGCCACGATGGCGGCCAGCAAGCCGCCCCAGGCCGACCATGGCGTGGCGCTTGCCGCATTCGCCAATTCCAGCTCCAGCGCCCGCAGACGCTGCAGGTTCTGCGGCAATTCCGCATGCAGCTGCTTCCAGAACGAGCCAGCCAGAATCGACGCCGTGCGCTCGCCCAGGCGCGCCTGCAACTGCGCGCGGCGCACCGTCGACACCTGTTCCGACGCCTGCGTCGCTTCCACGGCCAGCAGGCGCGCCAGTTTTACTTGCGCATCGAGCGCGCTGCTGGTGCGGTCCAGCTGGCTGCGCTGCGCCGCCACGTCAGGGGCATCTTTCGTCCCCGCCGCCGGCTTGCCCAGCTCGGCCAGCCGCGCCTGCACGCTGGTGAGCGTGGGCGCGAGCGCATCGGCCACCTTGTCCGCCTCGGCGCTAGCCGCCAGCGCATCGGCGCGCATCTGCGACAGGGTCGCGTCATCGAGCTCCGCCTCGCCATCGAGCGCCTTCTGGATACCGGTAATCTGCTTGCGCAAGCCATCGAGGCGCTGGTCGGCCGTGGCGGCGTCATCGACGGGCTGCGACCAGGCGGGCGGCGGGGCCAGCGAGCAGGCCAGCAACAACGCCAGCAGGAAGGGGAAGAAACGGAGACGGAGAGAAGTCATGCGGACCTAAGGCTGAAAATGGAAAAAATTGCCGAATCGGCGGCGACGCCGGCCATGGCCTGCCGCCCGGCGGGTGCCTGCCAATATAGCTGAAAACACGCGCAAGCCGCAGAACAGGCGGAACCGGCGTGCATCCAAGGGGGCGACTAGGCATATTGCCCTATGGGAATATCACATGAAAAGGTCTAGGATCGTCCTCCGCTTGGCGGCACGGCCCCCAATCCGCAGCCGCCGACCTTTTCACCATTCCCTCCGTATTGAGACCGCCATGAAGTTTTTATCCAACCTGACCATCGGCACCCGCCTCGCAGTGGGCTTTGGCGCCATCGGCGCCATGCTGATCATCATCTCCTGCCTGGGCATTGCCATGCTGGGCAAGATCAACCAGGGCACCGGCCATATCGTGCATGACAGCATGCCGAAGATTGAGCTCGCCAACAGCGTCTCGGCCAACATCAACGACATCGCCATTGCCCTGCGCAACATGATGCTCAGCGCCGATCCGGCCGACCAGCGCAAGCAAACGAACGCCATCCTGGCCGCGCGCCAGGCGGCAGCCGGCAATCTCGGCAAGCTCGCGAACATCCTCGATTCCGACCGTGAACGCGCGCTGCTGGCCAAGATGAACGACGCCAACACACGCTATGTGCAAGGGCAGGAGGCCTTGCTGGAACTGATCAGGAGCGGCACGCCGGACGATAGCAGCGCCTACCTGTACGGCCAGCTGCGCCCCGTCTTGCTCGTCTACAAGCAATTGATTGCTGAACAAATCAGCTTGCAAAACACCCTGGCCAACACGGCGGGAGACAATGCCAATGCCACGTATGCCAACACGCGCACCTTGCTGATCGGCATGTCGCTGGCGGCGCTGGCCATCGCGGCGGCGCTGGCGTATGGCATCACGCGCTCGATCACCGGCCCCGTCGCCACGGCGCTGCAGGTGGCCAACACGGTGGCCGCGGGCGATCTGAGCAGTCAGATCACGGCGCAGTCGCGCGATGAAATGGGACAGTTGTTGCAGGCGCTCAAGCGCATGAACGACAACCTGGCGCAAACGGTGGGCACGGTGCGCGCCGGCACGGAAACGATCGCCTCGGCCTCGTCCGAAGTGGCGGCGGGCAGCCTGGACCTGTCTGCGCGCACGGAGCAGCAAGCCAGCTCGCTGGAAGAGACCGCCTCCTCCATGGAAGAACTGACCTCGACCGTCAAACAGAATGCCGACAATGCGCGCCAGGCGCATGTGCTGGCCGACACGGCCTCCGGGGTGGCGCAGCGCGGCGGCGCCGTCATCGCGCAAGTGGTGGCGACCATGCGGCAAATCGACGCCTCGTCGAGCAAGATCGCGGACATCATCGGCGTCATTGATGGCATCGCCTTCCAGACCAACATTCTTGCCTTGAACGCGGCCGTGGAAGCGGCACGCGCGGGCGAGCAGGGCCGGGGATTCGCCGTCGTGGCCACGGAAGTGCGCAGCCTGGCGCACCGCTCGGCAGCGGCGGCCAAGGAAATCAAGACCCTGATCGACGACTCGACCCGGAGCGTGGCGGCCGGCAGCGAGCTCGTGCATCAAGCCGGCAACACCATGACCGACCTGGTCGACAGCGTGCGCCGCGTTACCGACATTATGGAAGAAATCACCTCGGCCAGCGCGGAACAGACGGCCGGTATCGAGCAAATCAACCAGGCTATCAGCGAGATGGACAACGTCACCCAGCAAAACGCGGCCCTGGTGGAAGAGTCGGCGGCCGCGGCGGCTGCCATGCAGGAGCAGGCGGCGACTTTGGCGCAGGTGGTGAGCGTATTTAAACTGGGCGGCGTGCCAGCGGCGACCTTGCCAACGCCTGCCGTGCGGCCAGCGGCCGGCACGGCAATGCGCGCGGCCGTGGCAGCGGCACCGCAACGCGCCTGCGCGCCGGCCCAGTGGGAGGAATTCTAGAATAGCGCGACGACGGATCACATGAACATAAGATTGAATTTAATCGTATTAAATTCAGTTTTATGTTCACTTTAAAAATCAACTGCAGCGTTCATACTCTTCCAATTAAAGACGACAATCCGCCGGCCGCCGCGACATCACGCGCGACGCCATGCTGCTCGATGTGACCCGTTTCGGCTTCGCCACACGCGGGAAGGCGGAAGATTATGTCGATGCCCTGCTGGTGCGCATCGACAATACTTTTGAGCAGGTGGCGCCGCTGCTGAACCCAGCCTTGCGGGCACGGATGGCGAAGCGCTTGCGAACGATGCTGCTGCGCCTGGCTTAGGCGCAGGCATAACTTCACCAGCCGACTAGGAAAGCTCTCTCCGGATGATTTGCGCGCCAGCGCTGAGCGCATTCAGTTTGCCTCTTGCTACCTGGCGAGCCAAGGGCGCCATGCCGCAGTTGGTGCTCGGGTAGAGTTTGTCGGCATCGACAAAGCGCAGCGCTTTGCGCAGGGTGTTGGCCACTTCTTCCGGCGTTTCAATGGTATTGGATGCCACGTCGATGGCGCCGACCATCACTTTTTTGCCGCGAATGAGTTCAATCAGGTCGATGGGCACACGCGAGTTGTGGCATTCCAGCGATATGATGTCGATATTCGATTGCTGCAGCTTCGGGAAAGACTCTTCATATTGGCGCCATTCGGAGCCCAGCGTATTTTTCCAGTCCGTATTGGCCTTGATGCCGTAGCCATAGCAAATATGCACGGCCGTTTCGCATTTGAGTCCTTCGATCGCCCTTTCCAGGGTGGCAATCCCCCAGTCATTGACCTCATCAAAGAAGACATTGAATGCGGGTTCGTCAAACTGGATGATATCGACGCCGGCCGCCTCCAATTCCCTCGCTTCCTGATTGAGGATCTTGGCGAATTCCCAGGCCAGTTTTTCACGGCTCTTGTAATGGCTGTCATACAGCGTATCGATCATCGTCATCGGACCTGGCAGCGCCCATTTGATCGGCTGCGTAGTTTGCTGGCGTAAAAACTTGGCGTCTTCCACAAACACCGGCTTCGGGCGGCTCACGGCGCCCACGACGGTCGGCACGCTCGCATCGTAGCGGTCACGGATCCTGACGGTCTCGCGTTTGTCAAAATCCACGCCGCTCAGATGCTCGATAAACGTGGTGACAAAATGCTGGCGGGTCTGCTCGCCATCGCTGACGATATCGATGCCTGCGTGCTGCTGTTCCTGCAGTGACAAAAGCAGAGCATCCTGTTTGCCCTCGATCAATTCCTCGTCCTGCAATTTCCACGGCGACCACAGTTTTTCAGGCTGCGCCAGCCAGGAAGGTTTGGGCAAACTGCCGGCAGTGGAAGTAGGCAATAATTTTTTCATGATGAATGCTTTCGTTTATTTTTTTAATCAGAGCGCGTAATTCGCAGACCATTGTTCAAGAATATTCTTGTATGGCTTGATGAAGTGCTCTTCCGTATATTTGCCTTGTTTGACAGCCAGCTGGCTGCGCTCTTCCCGGTCATAGACAATTTGCGTCAACGAATAATCCTGGTTCTTCAAGCTGGGCTGATACAACTTCCCTGCCGCGGAATTGGCGTTGTAAATTTCCGGCCGGTAGATCTTTTGGAACGTTTCCATCGTGCTGATGGTACCGATCAGTTCAAGATTGCTGTAGTCGGCCAGCAGGTCGCCGATAAAATAAAAAGCCAGCGGTGCGGAGCTGTTCGGCGGCATGAAGTAGCGCACCTGCATCCCCATTTTTTCGAAATATTCATCCGTCGACGAGAACTCATTTTGTTGGTACTCGACACCCAGGATGGGGTGCTGGTTTTCAGTGCGCTGATAGGTCTTGCTGCTCGAGGCGCTGATGCAGATAACGGGCGGCTTGCTGAAGTGCTCTTTATAGGTGTTTGACCTGACAAAGTGCTTGAACAGCTTGCCATGGAAATCGCCGAAATTGTCCGGCGTGCCAAACGTGGATTTATTATTATTGTGCTCTGGCAGCAGCACGCTGAAGTCGTAATCGCGCACGTAGGAAGAGAAGTTATTCCCGGCGATGCCATCGATGCGCTCATTGGTTTTTTTGTCGATGATATTTGGCTTCAATATCTCGATCAATGGAATATTGTCGCCTTCTGCATCGATATTCAACGCGACGGAAATGATTTCAAGTTCCACCGAGTAGCGGTCTGCGGTCGGATTATCCCAGTGCGCCAGGTTGTTGAAGCGGCTGTCGATCATCTTCAAGGTATTGCGCAAGTTCTCCTGGCGACGCTCTCCCCGGGCCAGATTGGCAAAGTTGGTTGTCAGGCGCGTGCTGTCCGATGGGTGATAGTTTTCATCGAAGATAATGCTCTTGATGCTGAATACAAAGTCTTTGCTCATGGTGATCTGTCCTGATTTCTGCAAAAAGATGAATGTGTTGATTGACCGTCGTGATGCCTCTCAGGCCGCGACCAGCTCTTCAGCGGTGGCAGATCTCGCATGGCGCGTCAAGCCGATCAAGGGCAAGGCCCGCTGGACCGCCAAAGTGGCGCGCTGGATCAAGGCCTCATCCTGCAGGCGGTAGTCGGTAAAGTCCTTGTCGGTCGCGTAGACGCCCAGCGGCAATGTGCGTGCCTGGAAAAAGCTGAAGAGCGGGCGCAACTGGTGGTCGATCATCAGGGCATGGCGCTCGCTGCCGCCGGTGGCCGCCAGCAAGACGGGCTTGTCGGTCAAGGCGTCCTGGTCAATGAAGTCAAAGAAGTGCTTGAACAGTCCCGTGTACGAGCCACGATAGACCGGGGTTGCCACCACCAGGATGTCCGCTTGCTCGACCGCTGCCAATTCCCGCTCGACCATTTCGGGCAATTGCGAGCGCCAGACTGCGCCCGCAAGCTGCGGCGCCAGTTGGCCCAGTTCGACCAGGCGTTGTTCGCACAGCACTTCATCGGCGATCAGGTCCATCAGGTGCTCGGCCAGGGCTGCAGCCTTGGAAGGGCGTTGCAGCCCGCCGGAAACGGCAACTAAGCGCAGTGGACGTGTCATGTTTGCTTTCATAAGGGTGATGCGGGCGGGCCGACAAATGTCAGCAGCAAGGGTAGGGATGATAACGGGGCGGATCGATGAAGTATAATGGTCTTATTTCATACATCCATGAATATGGCTCATTTCAATGCTTGAACGCATCCACCTCAGCATCGTCCAGCAAGTCGAGAAACAAGGGTCTTTGACGGCCGCCGCAGGCGTGCTGAACCTGACCCAGTCGGCCTTGAGCCACAGCATGAAGAAGCTGGAGCAGCAACTGGGCACCGACGTCTGGCTGCGCGAAGGGCGCAACCTGCGCCTGACGCAGGCCGGCCAGTACTTGCTGGCGGTGGCGAACCGGGTGCTTCCGCAACTGGACCTGGCCGAAGAGCGCCTGGGCCAGTTCGCGCAGGGCGAGCGCGGCGCGCTGCGCATCGGCATGGAATGCCATCCTTGCTACCAGTGGCTGCTCAAGGTGGTGTCGCCCTATCTGGCCGCATGGCCCGACGTGGATGTGGACGTCAAGCAAAAGTTCCAGTTCGGCGGGATCGGCGCGCTGTTCGGTTACGAGATCGACCTGCTGGTCACGCCCGACCCGCTGTACAAGCCGGGGCTGGCATTCGAGCCCGTGTTCGACTACGAGCAAGTGCTGGTCGTGGCCAAGGGCCATGCCCTGGCGTCGGCGGCCTATGTGAAGCCGCAGCAACTGACCCAGGAAGTGCTGATCAGCTACCCCGTGGACATTGAGCGCCTGGACATTTATAACCAGTTCCTGTTGCCCGCCGGCGTCACGCCCAAGCGCCACAAAGCCATCGAAACGACCGACATCATGCTGCAGATGGTGGCCAGCGGCCGCGGCGTGGCCGCCCTGCCGCGCTGGCTGGTCGAGGAATATGCTGCCAAGATGGATGTGGTGCCTGTGCGGCTGGGCCCGCGCGGCATCGCCAAGCAGATTTTCCTGGGGGCCCGCGAGACGGACACCGCCATCGACTACGTGAAGGCCTTCATCGCCATGGCGCAAGGAAGCTAAGGTACAACCGTTGATGCATCACAATATACGCAAGCCCGCCAACAACATCACGCACGCCTATTCCCTGGAAGCCAGTACGAAGGACATTGCTGCTTTGAGCGCGGTGGCGCCGCGGATATTGCCCGGGTCCACCATTGCCATTCCCTACCTGGCACGCGAGGATGACGACGCGCGGCTGGCCGCGGCGCGGGCCGTGCGCAGGCTGGGCTTTGAGCCCATGCCGCACTTGTCTGCGCGCCGTATCGCTTCGCTCGCGGACTTGGAGTCCTTCGTGCAGCGCGCGGCCGCTGAAGCGGGCGTCGAGCGCTGCTTCGTCATCGCTGGCGATCCATCGACCCCGATGGGGCCGTTTTTCGACAGTGCCGCGCTGATCGACACAGGCGTTTTCGAACGCGCGGGCATGCAAGTGATCGGCGTGGGTGGCCACCCGGAAGGCCATCCGGTGATGAGCAAGGCTGAACAGTGGGAGGTGCTTGAACGCAAGTGCCACAGCATCGAAAAGCGCGGCATGGCGCCCTTGATCGTCACGCAATTCGCTTTTGATGCCGACGTCGTGTTGACGTGGCTGGAAGCGCTGCGCGCGCGTGGCATCAACCATCCCGTGCGCGTGGGCGTGCCGGGCCCCGCGAGCATCGCGGTGCTGGCGCGCTATGCCGCGGTGTGCGGCGTGGGCGCCTGCGCATCGATGTGGTCCAAGTACGGCGTTTCCATCGGCAAGCTGTTCGGCACGGCGGGGCCGGATCTGTTTGTCGAACGCCTGGCCGCCGGGCTGACAGAAGCCCATGGCAAGGTCAGCCTGCATTTCTTTCCCTTCGGCGGCATCACACAGTCCGTGAAGTGGATAGAGCACTACCGTGCTCGCACCGACCCAGGCCCT
>NZ_LNCE01000005.1:0-10972 GCF_001445815.1 Janthinobacterium sp. Ant5-2-1
CTTCCTGGTTGGCCGACGTCGTCGCCGTTTCATTGGCCACCGGCGGCGGCGCCTGGTTCACCAGCAGGGTCAGGGTTTGCTGCACCGTGAACTGGTGCGCGTCCTTGGCCTGCAAGGTAAAGTTGTAGCTGCCCGCCACCGTCGGCGTGCCGCTCAACACACCGGTCGCCGCATCGAGTACCAGGCCGGTCGGCAAGGCGCCGCCGCTCACCGAATACGCATACGGCGCCACGCCGCCGCCAGCCGTGAATGCCTGGCTGTACGCGTCGCCGGCGCGGATTGCCGCCAGGCTGGCCGGCGTCAGGCTCAAGGTGGGTGCCGCCACGGCCAAGGTGTAGCTGTTGGTGGCGCTGAACGGCGCACCCGCGCCCGTGCTGCTGTCCGTGACCTTGATGCTGACAGGGAAACTGCCTGCCACATTCGTCGTGCCGGACAATACGCCAGTCGCCGCATTCAAGGTCAAGCCGGCAGGCAAGGCGCCGCTGCTGATGCTGAAGGTATGTGGCGCCGTGCCGCCCGCCGCCGTCAGGGTTGTGCTGTAGGCCGCTTCCGCCGTTGGATTGAGCAGGGTGGCTGGCGTGAGAGCGAGTGTCGCCGAATCCACAGACAACGTATAGTTTTTCGTTACCGTAAACTGACGTGTATCCATCACTTTTACAGTCAGCACAAAACTGCCTGCTGCAGTTGGCGTACCGCTCAGCACACCAACGGTACTCAGCGCCATGCCGGCTGGCATGTTGCCGGAGACCGCAAATGCATATGGCCCGATACCACCACTGGCCGTCAGTTGCTGACTGTAAGCCGTACCAACTGCCGCTCCTGACAAGCTGGCTGGCGTAATGTCCATAGCGGCCGTCACCGTCAATGTATAGCTTTGCGTTGCTTGGGCATTTACGCCAGCCACTGCGGCCTGCGTCGCGGTGATGATGCTGACACCGGCGGCTACCGGCGTGATGACGCCAGTGCTGCTGACGGTGGCCACACCCACGTTCGAACTGGAATAGCTGATGGCTCCATAGCTGCCGCCCGCGAGGCTGGAAGTAGCCACATTGGTCAGGCTATTTCCCAATGGAACGGACGCCGCGGTCGGTGTTGCAAACAGGATGACACCGGTTGGGCTATACGTAAATTGATCCGCTGCGTTGCTGGCACTGGTACCGCCAACCGTGGTGACTTTCACGTCCACCACGCCCAAACTGCCCGATGGACTGGTGGCCGTGATCTGCGTAGCACTGTTGACCGTAAAGCTGCTGGCACTGACGCCGCCGAATCGCACCGCCGTGGCGCCGTCAAAGGCTGTACCTGTGACCACCACGCTAGTGCCGCCGGTAATGGGGCCGGAAGCAGGTGCAATGCCTGAGACAACCGGTACCGCCACATAGGTGAACTGGTCCGCCCCGCCAGTGGCGCTGGCACCGCCCGTCGTGGTGACGCGCACATCCACCGTGCCGGAGCCAGCTGGCGCAGTCGCCGTGATCTGCGTGGCGCTGTTGACGGTGAAGCTACTCGCCGCAGTGGCGCCAAACGTCACTGCCGTGGCACCGGTAAAGCCCGAACCGGAAATTACCACACTGGTGCCGCCCGTCGTTGGCCCGACCGCAGGTGACAGGCCACTCACCGTTGGTGCGCCCACATACGTGAACTGGTCGTTTGCACTGGTACCGCTGGTACCACCCGTCGTGGTAATGCGCACATCGACCGTGCCGGAGCCAGCTGGCGCAGTCGCCGTGATCTGCGTGGCGCTGTTGACCGTAAAGCCGGTGGCCGCCGTGGCGCCAAACGTCACTGCCGTGGCACCAGCAAAGCCAGTACCGTTAATAGTGACGCTAGTGCCGCCAGTGGAAGGACCTGTCGCGGGCGACAGGCCAGTGACCACCGGTGCCGCTACATACATAAATTGATCGGCGGCACTGATAACGCTGGCGCCGCCAATCGCAGTGACGCGGACATCGACCAGGCCGCTGCCGGCTGGTGCCGTGGCCGTGATCTGCGTGGCGCTGTTGACCGTAAAGCCGGTCGCCGCCGTGGCGCCAAAGGTCACCGCCGTGGCGCCGGTAAAGCCCGTGCCATTAATGGTGACGCTGGTGCCGCCCGTGGCCGGTCCTGTAATCGGAGCAATGCCGGTGACCACCGGTGCCAACACATATGTAAATTGGTCCGCCGGGTTGGTGGCACTGGTGCCTCCAAGCGTGGTGACCCGTATATCCACCGTGCCGCTGCCGGCTGGTGCCGTGGCCGTGATTTGCGTGACACTGTTAACCGTGAAGCTGCTAGCCGCCGTGGCGCCAAACGTCACTGCCGTGGCACCAGCAAAACCAGTACCGTTAATCGTGACGCTGGTGCCGCCCGTCGTTGGACCAGCCGTGGGCGACAAGCCGCTCACCACCGGCGCGCCAGCATACGTGAACTGGTCCGCAGCAACCGCGGCACTGGTGCCGCCAGGCGTGATGATTCGCACATCGACCGTACCGCTACCAGCTGGCGCAGTCGCCGTGATCTGCGTGGCGCTGTTGACCGTGAAGCCGGTGGCCGCCGTGGCGCCGAAGGTCACTGCTGTCGTACCACCAAAGCCCGTGCCGGTGATGGTCACCACGGTGCCACCAGTGGCTGGACCTGACGTGGGAGAAATACCGCTTACCGCCGGTGCCACCACATACGTGAACTTGTCCGACCCGCTAACGGCGCTGGTGCCACCAGGCGTGGTCACCCGTATATCCACCGTGCCACTGCCGGCTGGTGCCGTGGCCGTGATCTGCGAGGCGCTGTCGATCGTAAAACCAGTGGCAGCCGTGGCGCCGAACATCACGGCTGTCGTACCACCAAAGCCCGTGCCGGTGATGGTCACCACGGTGCCACCGGTGGTTGGACCTGACGTGGGCAAAATACCACTTACCGCCGGTGCCACCACATACGTGAACTTGTCCGACCCGCTAACGGCGCTAATGCCACCAGGCGTGGTCACCCGTATATCCACCGTGCCGCTGCCGGCTGGTGCCGTGGCCGTGATCTGCGAGGCGCTGTCGATCGTAAAACCAGTGGCAGCCGTGGCGCCGAACATCACGACTGTCGTGCCACCAAAGCCCGTGCCGGTGATGGTCACCACGGTGCCACCGGTGGTTGGACCTGACGTGGGCGAAATACCGCTTACCGCCGGTGCCACCACATACGTGAACTTGTCCGACCCGCTAACGGCGCTGGTGCCACCAGGCGTGGTCACCCGTATATCCACCGTGCCGCTGCCGGCTGGTGCCGTGGCCGTGATCTGCGAGGCGCTGTCGATCGTAAAACCAGTGGCAGCCGTGGCGCCGAACATCACGACTGTCGTGCCACCAAAGCTCGTGCCGGTGATGGTCACCACGGTGCCACCGGTGGCCGGTCCGGTAATCGGAGCAATGCCGGTGATCGCCGGTGCCACCGCATACGTGAACTTGTCCGACCCGCTAACGGCGCTGGTGCCACCAGGCGTAGTCACCCGTATATCCACCGTGCCGCTGCCGGCTGGTGCCGTGGCCGTGATCTGCGAGGCGCTGTCGATCGTAAAACCGGTGGCAGCCGTGGCGCCGAACATCACGGCTGTCGTACCACCAAAGCCCGCGCCTGTGATGATGACGGCGGTGCCGCCGGTGGCGGGTCCGGTAATCGGAGCAATGCCGGTGATCGCCGGCGCCATCACATACGTGAACTTGTCCGGCCCGCTAACGGCGCTGGTGCCACCCAGCGTGGTCACCCGTATATCCACCGTACCGCTGCCGGCTGGTGCCGTGGCCGTGATCTGCGAGGCGCTGTCGATCGTAAAACCAGTGGCAGCCATGGCGCCGAACATCACGGCCGTCGTACCACCGAAGTCCGTACCGGTGATGGTCACCACGGTGCCACCGGTGGTTGGACCTGACGCGGGAGAAATACCGCTTACCGCCGGCGCCGCCACAAAAGTAAATTGGTCCGCCGCGCTGGTGGCGCTGGTGCCGCCCGTCGTGGTGACGCGCACATCGACCGTGCCCGTGCCAGCTGGCGCCGTAGCCGTGATCTGCGTGGCGCTGTTGACTGTGAAGCCGGTTGCTGCCGTGGCGCCGAAGGTTACCGCCGTCGTGCCGCTAAAACCCGTGCCGGTGATGGTGACCGTGGTGCCGCCCGTCGCAGCACCTGAAGTCGGCGAAATGCTCGTCACTGCCGGCGCCGCCACGTAGGTAAATTGATCGTTTGCACTGGTGTTGCTGGTGCCACCCGCTGAAGTGACGCGCACGTCGACCGTGCCCGCGCTGCCTGCTGGCGCCGTGGCCGTGATCTGCGTGGCGCTGTTGACCGTGAACCCGGTCGCTGCCGTGGCGCCGAACGTCACCGCCGTCGTGCCGCTAAAGCCAGTGCCAGTAATGATAACCGTGGTGCCGCCGGCAGTTGTGCCGGAGGTTGGTGAAATACTGCTCACCACCGGCTTTGCCACATAGGTAAATTGATCGGTGGCGCTGGTGGCGCTGGTGCCGCCCGCCGTGGTCACGCGCACATCCACGGTACCCGTGCCCGCTGGCGCCGTCGCCGTGATCTGCGTGGCGCTGTTGACGGTAAAACCTGTGGCTGCCGTGGCGCCGAAGGTCACCGCCGTCGTGCCGCTAAAACCCGTACCGGTAATGGTGACCGTGCTGCCGCCAGTGGCCGGGCCGGCCGTGGGCGAAATGCTCGTCACCGCTGGCGCCGCCACAAAAGTAAATTGGTCCGCCGCGCTGGTGGCGCTGGTGCCGCCCGTCGTGGTGACGCGTACGTCGACCGTGCCCGTGCCGGCGGGCGCTGTGGCCGTGATCTGCGTGGCGCTGTTGACTGTGAAGCCGGTTGCTGCCGTGGCGCCGAAGGTTACCGCCGTCGTGCCGCTAAAACCCGTGCCGGTGATGGTGACCGTGGTGCCGCCGGTCGCAGGACCTGAAGTCGGCGAAATGCTCGTCACTGCCGGCGCCGCCACGTAGGTAAATTGATCGTTTGCACTGGTGTTGCTGGTGCCACCCGCTGAAGTGACGCGCACGTCGACCGTGCCCGCGCTGCCTGCTGGCGCCGTGGCCGTGATCTGCGTGGCGCTGTTGACCGTGAACCCGGTCGCTGCCGTGGCGCCGAAGGTCACCGCCGTCGTGCCGCTAAAGCCCGTGCCAGTAATGATGACCGTGGTGCCGCCGGCAGTTGTGCCGGAGGTTGGTGAAATACTGCTCACCACCGGCTTTGCCACATAGGTAAATTGATCGGCGGCGCTGGTGGCGCTGGTGCCGCCCGCCGTGGTCACGCGCACATCCACGGTACCCGTGCCCGCTGGCGCCGTCGCCGTGATCTGCGTGGCGCTGTTGACGGTAAAACCTGTGGCTGCCGTGGCGCCGAAGGTCACCGCCGTCGTGCCGCTCAAACCCGTACCGGTAATGGTGACAGTGCTGCCGCCAGTGGCCGGGCCGGCCGTGGGCGAAATGCTCGTCACCGCCGGTGCCGCCACAAAAGTAAATTGGTCCGCCGCGCTGGTGGCACTGGTGCCGCCCGTCGTGGTGACGCGTACATCGACCGTGCCCGTGCCGGCGGGCGCCGTAGCCGTGATCTGCGTGGCGCTGTTGACCGTGAACCCGGTTGCTGCCGTGGCGCCGAAGGTCACCGCCGTGGCGCCGGTGAAACCCGTGCCCGTGATGGTGACGTTCGTGCCGCCGACGGTGGGGCCTGCCGTGGGCGAAATGCTGGTGACCGTCGGCGCAGGAATATACGTGAACTGATTGGCGGCGCCGGTAGCGCTAGTGCCGCCGCTGGCGGTAACGGTGACGTTCACGGTACCGGCACTGCCAGCCGGCGACGTGGCGGTCATGGTCGTGGCGTTGACGACGGTAACGGCGACGCCATTGTTGGCGCCAAACTTGAGCGCCGTGACGCCCGTAAAGCCGGTACCGGTAATGGTGACGGCCGTGCCGCCAGTGCTGGGGCCGGACGCAGGCGTCACGCCGGTGATGGTCGGCGGCGGCTGGGCGTTGATCACCAGGGAATAGCTTCTGGACGTGTTGTACGGTCCATTGCCGCCCGTGACATCGGTGGATTTGATCACAAAGTTATAGGTACCCAGGGCGGTGGGCGTGCCCGAAAGCAGGCCGCTGCTCGACAGGTTCAGGCCCGTGGGCAAGGCACCCGACTCCACCACATAGGTATAGGGCGCGGTGCCATTCGCGGTCGACATCTGCTGGCTATAGGGCGTCGCCAAGCCTCCCGCCGTCAGGGTGGTGGGCGTGATGGACAAGATCGGTACGGCGATCGATACGGAATAGTTTTTGGTGACCACCTGCGGCGTGCCCGGGGTTGAGTCGGTGACCTTGACGCTGAACACATAGGCGCCGGTAGCCGTCACGGTGCCGGAAATCAAGCCGCTCGGCGATACGCTGATGCCAGGCGGCAAGGTACCGGAATCAAACGCGTAATTGTAGGGAGCCACGCCGCCGCTGGCCGACATGGCCTGGCTGTATGGCACGCCAATCACGGGCGCGGGCAAACTGCCCGGCAACACCGTGAAGGCCGCCGCCGCGGGCGCGACTGTCACGGTGAAAGTCACTTCCTGGCTATCCTCGTCGAGCAGGATAAAGCTGTCGGACAGCGCCCCGTCGCCATTATTGATATAGGTGGCGATGCCATTGCTGTTATTGACGAGACCTGTGATCGTGCCGTGCAAGGGCGTCGCGTTATTATCAATCAGGCCAAATCCGCTGCAGGACGACAGGTCGATGATATGCGAGCCGCCCGAGGCGACTGAAAAACTCTGGCTGGCCGTACATTTCACGCTCGGCAAAGCCTGCGCAGGATTGGCGCCCAACGCCAGCATCAACAGGCACAGCGAAGCGAGCCACTGCCCGAGACGGCAAGATACAGCCGTCCCGGCGGCGTCGCGATCCAACATTCGCTTCCGTTTTCCAGCAAACAAGGCGAGCAGAAAAGAACGTGCCGGACGGCCGATGATGTCGTTGCAAATACGCGACATAACTTCTCCAATACAGAGTTTTTCAGACAAAAATGAAGGTAATTTCAGGCCGTCGGCGATGCCCATTCCGAGCTCTTCCACAGTGCCAACAGATGTTGACGCTTGCCATATGACAACGTATGCTACTCCGAGATTTCAATAAAGTAACTATAACAAAAAGGGTTTTTTAAAACGCAACATTGATTGCAAATGGAAAATATTATTCATTTGCCATTGAGCTGCATTCCAACCGTGGGAGAACGATGATGGCTGATGTGTATCTAGGACAAATCATGATGGGCGGCTTCAATTTTGCGCCGCGTGGATTTGCGGCATGTAACGGGCAATTGCTGCCCATTGCGCAGAATCAGGCGCTGTTTGCACTGCTGGGTACCGCTTACGGGGGGAACGGCAGTACCACCTTTGCCTTGCCTAACTTGCAAGGCTGTACCCCGGTTGGCGCGGGTGCTTCGGTCGATGGCGCGTGGCAACCATCGCCATACCAGATCGGTACACGGGCGGGGCAGGAGGCTGTCACCTTGCTAGCGACCCAGATGCCGGCACACACGCATGCGGCCAATGCGGTGACAACGCCCGGCACCTCGAAAAATCCCACGAATACCCTGTTTGGCGGCAGTGGCGCGGAATCCATCTACGGTTCGGCCGGACCGCAAGTCACCCTGGCCAGCCAGACCTTGGCGTTGGCCGGCGGCAACCAGGCGCATCCCAACATGCAGCCGTTCTCGGTGATTAACTTCAATATCGCCTTGAGCGGTATCTTCCCGTCGCGCAACTAACGAATCAGCCACTCTTACGGAGCATAGTCATGACCACACCCTATGTCGGCGAAATTCGCCTGTTTGCCTTTTCCCGCATTCCCAGCGGCTGGTTCGCCTGCGACGGCAGCCTGAAACCGATCTCCGAATACGAAGTACTGTTCGTCCTCCTGGGCACCACCTACGGCGGCGACGGCGTCACCACCTTTGCCGTGCCCGACCTGCGCGGCCAGGTTCCCCTGCACATGGGTACCGGTCCGGGCCTGAGCAACCGCCCCCTCGGACAACGAAGCGGCAGCGAATCGGTGACCCTGCTGCCGACCCAGCTTCCTTTGCATACGCACCCGTTCAATGTGAACAGCACCCTAGCAACGTCGAACGTGCCGGCGGCCAACCTGCTGCTGACTGCGCCGTCGAATAACGACAAGATGTACACCAGCGATCTGACTGGCCTGACCGCTTATGCACTGGCGACCACAGCCACGGGCGCGACAGGCGGCAACCTGCCGCACGCGAACACCATGCCAACCCTGACAGCGTCATTCTGCATCGCATGGGCAGGCATTTTCCCATCCCAGCAATAACAGCCGGCACGCAAGCGCAGCCCCTAAAATCGATCAGGAGAACCTACCGTGACCTCACCATACCTTGGCGAAATACAAGTCTTCGGCTTCAATTTCACACCCTACGGATGGGCCAGCTGCAATGGCGCCACCCTGCAGATACAGCAACATTCAGCCCTGTTTTCCTTGATCGGCACGCAGTATGGCGGCAATGGGACCACGACCTTTCAGTTGCCCAACTTCACGGGACGCGCGCCCTGCAGCCAGGGACAAGGACCCGGCCTCACGCCGCGCGTGATGGGCGAGACCTTCGGCAGCAACAGTGTCACGTTGAACGTCACGGAGATGCCGAACCACCCCCATCAACTCAATGTGTATCGCCAGCCCACTGCCGCCCTGCAGCACAACACACCGCTCGCTGGCGACGCCTTGATTGCCCTTGGCGGCACGTCCGCATTCGTGCCGACGACACCACCCAATGTAGCGCTGTCGCCGACCGCGATCGGTAGTGCCGGTGGCGGCCAGCCGCACGAAAACCGCCAGCCGATGCTGGCGGTGAATTTCTGCATCGCGCTGCAAGGGGAATTCCCGTCTTTTGACTAAGTTTGCTTGATCCAGGCAGGCGGCGCCATCGCGGCGCCCGCCCTGCCCTCCTCCCCGCACTGGCCTCAGTTGAATACGGCCTGGTACAGAAAGCCATGGCTGTCACGCGCCACCGGCACCAGAAAGATACCCACCTCGCCAAACGCCTCATGCTGCATCTGGAAGATTTTCTGGCTGAACAGGATGGGAGAGCTATGGTGAAACAGCAGGCTGAACGGCTTGCGCATCAAGCCCTCCAGGGTCGCTGACGGCAACGGGCGCACTTCTTTCAGGACAAAGGCGGCATTGCCGTCACTGGCCGCGATAAACGTCTCGTTGACGCGCGCGGCAAAATGTTCGAGGGTCAGGACATTCATCATTCCAGATATTCCATTCCGTAAGCAGTGTAGTGAAGACGATGTCTGATTCTAATGGAATCATTGCCGCCCTGGCACGGCAATGACATGAAAAACCAGACGCCACATGCGCTGCGGGGCGGAAGCAAGCTGCTCCCGCCCCGCGGCGTCACTTCCTTGATGCGCAGCGCTACTTGAGCGGCATGGCGATACCGAACATCACCGACTGGGTACGCCCGCTATCGATATTCAGATTGCTGTTGTAGTCCAGCGTGATCGTCATGCCGTTCGACAGCAGCAGTTTCACGCCCAGGCCCGCCGCCCAGTTGCCCGTCTGTTGCGGCACCGTGCGGATCACGTACACGGGACCGTCCGCCACCAGGTCGGCATACGCCAGGCGCGCATCATCGGCGCCCTGGAACTGGTGCCGGTACTCGAGCCGCGCGCGCGGGAACCACGTGCCCAGGCCGCCCACATAGATGCCCTCGGCCCGAACGCCCAACGCGCCGATGCGCGAGCGCACGGTCTGCTTGAAGTAGCTCAGGGCGTTGATGCCCGCCGCCTTCTCCGTGTACGGATCGAGCTTGGCCGACATCAGTTCCACGCGGCCGTATGGCGACCACATCCAGGTGTCCTGGCGCATCTCGATGCCGCCGACCAGCGCGCCGAACACCTGCTTGCCGTCGCGCTCGCCCGTGGCGAAACCGCTGCCATCGGCGAGGTAGCGCGAGGCGTCGTATTGCAGGGTGCCGTAGCCGAGCACGCCATCGAGGAACACGCCCTTGCTCGGACGCAGGCTGCCATACACGGCCGCCACGGCGCTGTCGGCCGTGCTGCGGCTGCCGTTCTGGCCCACATCGCTGCGGTCATGGCTGAAGCCGGCGCCCACGCCCAGGCTCGCCAGGTCGCTGAGGCGGTAATCGCCCCCCACGCTCACGCCGTTGGTGCGGAAACGGAAGCCCGTGTCGCGGCCGTTCACATAGTGCTGACCGAAGTCGACCGCGCCGCCGAGCCACAGAGCTAAGGCCTGCTTCTGCGTGTCCGGCTTTTGCGGCATGTCCGGCAAGCCGCTGGTGGCGCCGCTGACATCGACCTGCTGCCGTTCATCGCTGCTGAAACCGGCGCCTGGCTGGCGCAAGGCCGCCTTGCGCATGAACGGTTTGACGGCCGTGCCGAACACGCGGTCCGCTTCGTCCGCCTGCCAGCGCGCCAGCGCCGCCGTCGGGTTGCCGCTGTCGTTTGGCGGCGTCAGGCTCAGGCCGAAGCTCGAACGTCCCCAGCCATCGCCATGCAGGCTTTCCAGGCGCTGCGTGAAGTTCGACAGCTGTGCGCTGGCGAAACGCCGCGCCGCATCCGCTTGCGCCGCCTGCAGGCCGATCACTTCCGGATCGACCGACGGATCGCGCCGCGCCGTCACGGTCACGTTGACCACGCCCGGCTTCGAGGTGGCATACGCATTGCTCAGGGTGTAGCTGACGACGGCCGCGCCGGCGAACTTGCCCGAGGCCGCAAAGCTCAGCTGGTACGACGGCTTGCCGGCCGTGCCGATATCGCGCACCACCACCTTGCCCGCCTCCGCCGGCGCCACGCTCAGGATATTCGCCGCCGTGAACGGGCCACCCGTGGCGCCCGCCGTCAGGTCCACATTGACCGTCAGGCCAGCCACCACCGTGACGCTCTGGCTGAGCACTTGCGGCATCGGATTGACGGTAATCGTCGAGGTCACCGGCGCCGAGGTGC
>NZ_LNCE01000050.1:0-6443 GCF_001445815.1 Janthinobacterium sp. Ant5-2-1
GTCTTATAGCCTTTCCTTGCTAGAACAAACCAAAGATGATAATTTTGCCACTGGTAAATTGATTTCTCGTCATCTCTTAGATATATTTCTATTTCCGAGAAAGACTGGATTGAAATATCGAGCATTGAAAGCAACCTACAGTATTGGTCTGTAGAAGCAGCTTGTTCTTGAAGTGTATCTAATAGCAGCTTAACCAATTCCGTTGATAATGCCGAGCCAACATCAAATAACGCTGCATCTATCAAAATTGCCAGTCGATTAACTGAGAATCGGAATTGCCTTGACTGACTCTCTTTTTTCTCAATACACTCCTTCACCATCTGGTGAATCATTGGAATTGATCGTGCGATTACTCGCCTACTCCGCGACTTCCACATTGTGTCAATTGCGGCACTTCTATCATCGTTATTTGGAAAAAATTCTGCGATGGTCTCACGACTGTCTGCGCAACTCAAAATTTTTGTTTTTGCAGAATTAATATTCATTCCAACAGTTCGCAATTCAGCGATTAATCTGTGTAACGCTTTGCGCGCTTGATGCGGATTATCACATATTATTCTTATATCATCCACGTATCTATAATAGTCGTATCCTAAATCCACCATTTTTTGGTCTACTTCCGACAAGACCACATTTGCGATAAACGATGAAGCGTCTCTGTTTTGTGGTAGCCCATGCCGCTCACTAAAACTCCAACGCGACAACAAATCACACAACGTATCGATTGCATTTCTAATTTGAAATCGTTCTTTCCCGGCCCCCTTAACTTTTTCTAGTTTTGATTCAAAGGCGGTGCGAATAGATTCAATGCTTATATTTTCGAAATAATTAATTAGGTCCGTGACAAGTAAAACTTTTTTATCTTCGAAAGCAGTAAATGTCACGCCTTCAAATGTTGTCCACAAATCGATACGATTTTTAAAAAGATATCTCTTATCTTTGCTTTCACTATTGTAACGGTGGCCTAGCACCCTATGGGAAAGTAAGGGATCGTAGTGCTTAATTAAGAACGAACAAATTGCTTGGTAAATGAAACGATCATAAAAATCAGTCTCTAAAGAGTAACGTATACCTAGACCTTTTTTGGGGATATCACATATCTGACGTGAGCTAGCACTGTATCTACCGTTTCCTTCAAGTAGCAGATCCGAAATCAAGGTTTTGAGGTCATGCTTACCAGCAAAAAGATCTTTGTATTGAATAGTGTCAAAGAACCAATCATCTCGCATGTCTTGATTGAGTTGGGCTAGCACGTCATCACAATTTATAGGAAAGCTCAGTACTCCATCTTTCCCCCAGACATCCTGCTCCCCACTGTTCATGTTATTCCCGGTTGTCAATTTATGATTTTTTCGATATCTAGATGGTAGCTTACGCGCCTAAGTTCATCAAGAACACATGGTAATCCCTGCGGCAAACGATCGCGTTTAAAAATAAATTTTTCAAACTCAGAGTTTTGAAAGTTCTGCATGAATACGTCTCGTTCTACTGATAGCCAAATTATCGCCGTCTTCAAGCAAGTTGAAGATGGTTCTCTGTCCCGGAGTTTTGCCGTCAGCACGGCATCAGCAACGCCACGTTCTACAAGTGGCGGTCTCAGTTCGGCGGCTTGGCCGCCTCGCTGATCAACCGCCATGGTCAGGTCCACCCATTCGGACACAGACTGATGCATTGGACGCTGTAAAAGCATGCTAAGTCGATGCTTAATTAGAACCACGAACGCGCGCCACAGGCGCGTAGGGCTGCCGCGCAGCGGCAGCAGTTGGACGATTCGGAGAGGGACGGTAGTCCCGTCCCGTGACGTCTTACGAGGTAGGACGCTTCTAATCCAGCCACTTAACTCCCACTCAAGCGACTCCACGCCTAGCGTTAATACAGCGCTGCTGCCATTGAGCGATTTCCTCTGCGTCCCAGGCGATGGACTTAGGGCCGATAGGAATTGGTGCTGGCAACACACCTGCCTTCACCTTACGCCAGATTGTGGCGCGGGACCAGCCGGTAGCCTCGATTACCGCAGGCAAGCGGAGGAATTTTTTAGTCGTGGTCATAAGATTCTCCTTCGATTGATGAACAGCAAACAATGGAGAGCCATGCCGACTCTCCGCGATCATTCCGGCAGCGCCAAGGCTGCACTCCTTTGCATCTCTTCCGTTCCAAGCGCTGCACCCTGATACAAATGGGCGGTCATCTGCCCAGATAGATGGAAGTGACCTGCTCACGTCCATGCCCCATCTCCACCGAAATCTTCATCCGCGCAGCGTGATCTGCGAGTTTTTGCGAAGCATCCAGCTGCTTAGACGTCTCGCCGCCACTGGCTGGACAGGGTCGGCCAGTCAACTCGGCGTAGCGCCGCTGCGCGTACTCATGGCGCAGCCCATGCACGCCATGGATGCCAGCCTTGTCGCACTGCGCCCGAAAGCGGTTCAATTGGTCCCGATAGCGCAACTGCGCCGGAATCAAGCTGCCTTTTCCTGCCAGCGCCTTGGCCGCTTCCAGCACGGCGCGCTGCTGCATGGTGGCAATCGGCACTTCCCGGTACTTCCCCCCTTTGGTCCAGCTATCCTGCAGCCGCAAGACGCTCCCGCCATCGGCCCATCCTGGCTTGATCTTGATGCTTTCCTCGCGCCTCAAACCAAACGCCGCCTGCAGCTGCAAGGACATGCGCGTATAGGGATCGCTCACGCGGGCCAGCGTGTCGGCGTCCAGCACCTTCGCCTTCGAGACATTGGTGACAAACACCCGCTCCGCGATGCCGTATTCACCGTTGGTACGCGCAATGATGTTTTCCTTGCCGATCTTCTCAGCCCACCAGCGCAGGGCGCTCATGCGATTCTTGATCGTTCCGGTGCTGACGCCATCCTGTTTCCACTTATCGAGCAGCGCCGCCACATGCTTTGGCTTCAGGCTGTCCACGCTCATATGCTGGAAGCCCCGTTCCGCCAAGTCGTTGGCGCACAGGTTTAATAAGCGCTCGCGGTCGGCCTGCGTCGCAAAGCTGCCATCCCGGTTGCGGTGACACAGTTGCTTGAGCTGGTAGTTCAAGTCGCGCATGGCAAAGTCATCCTTCCGATCATTGGTTTTCACATCGATGCCGCGTGGTGTAATCCTGTCTGGTAAGTGTTTCTGGCCACCCTCACTGCCTCGGCAGAAAAGGTTGAATCAAGGGCCTCGGGACACCACTCCCGTGTATGCGGTTGCTGTTACTGCCTGCCCGCGCCGCATGCGCGTGTGGCACCGCTGCGCGCTCCCGGAGGGAGCCGCCGCAGCGGGGACCAATCACCCAGGGTCCATGGAGTGCACATCGTGCACGGATCAACTTCAACTAATCAGCCCGTAGCGGGCAAAGGACATCGCAGGGCTTGCCTGCGATGCGGGGCGCCTGGCCCCGTCACTGAACACCATCACGCGGTGGAATTCCGCTTGCCACCTGGGCCTATGCCGTCGGCGGCGCGTCGTCACTGGCAGCACGCCGCCAGTAACGACGCGCGCACGCAGCCATGGCATGTGACGGCATATAAGCCAGCATCGCACTCGCGGTGACGATACTGGCGACTCTGAAGCACACGCGCTGGCGGCGGCCTCGATGGCATCGCATCGCTGGCATTTCTGCTGACGGTGCGGCTCGCGGCAAAGCCATGCTGTGCTTCATAGGGTGCGCTACCTCGCGGGGCATGCGAACCAATCGGGGCAGGAGTCTTGCTCCTGTTTGAGGAAGCGCCCACCGGGCGCAATCATCCAGGCAATCCGTCTTGCGGACTGTGGGATATGTAGGCGCTGAAGGCAGCGCTTTATCGTGCCGAGATGTGCATGCTTCTGCATGGCCCGGCGATAAATCTAGCAGAAACTGCTATGTATCATGGTGGCGGGTAACGACCGCAACGCCTATGCCGCTAAGCATAGGGACATGCTCGAAGCATGCCCTCGTGGGAGCGATTCCCACATAAGAGAGCTTCATTCTATGCCGGTTAACGACGTTTGCAAGCGGTTCGTTTCGTCAAGTGCGCTTTTCGTAGTACACAGAATTGCAGCCCGGACAAAGACTCCGATAGCTACTGCACGCTGTCGGACTCACGACGTACCCGCCTCCTTGACTCCTTCATCGCACTAACCAATTGGTCCATGCTCATACCGTTACGTAAATAGCTGGCAGCGAGCGCCGTCGCAACACCCTCCAGCTGTCGGGAAACGACCTGCAAACCGTCCTGTTCAATTTGCCGAATGGCTGCCTGCTGGATACTGTGCTGTGCTTCACTGACGGAAATGCGCTCCAATGCAGGAAATAAGGCGGTTTCGAGGTGACGGATAGCGAACAGGGTCGCCCGCAGAACACTGGTCTGCACATGGCCCCACTCCGGCTCATCGAATATTTCGTCGATTGCAATAGGCTTTGGCAGTGGATGCAATTTTTCTCGATTGAATTCTGTGCTCGGGTCCTGCTTCCGCTCCAGCATCTGACGCGCTGCAAGCCTGTGTTCGCGGGCTTTGGCGATGGAGACTTCGGGATACCGGCCAAAAGTCAGAACGCTTTCACCACCGCCTTGCTGGCGATACTTCATGCGCCAGATCTTGCTGCCGCTGGGCTGCACTTCGATGTACAGACCAGCCCCATCGGAAAGTTTATATAATTTGTCCTTCGGAGCAGCTTGCTTGAT
The DNA here is from genome assembly GCF_001445815.1 of Janthinobacterium sp. Ant5-2-1. Taxonomy (NCBI): domain Bacteria; kingdom Pseudomonadati; phylum Pseudomonadota; class Betaproteobacteria; order Burkholderiales; family Oxalobacteraceae; genus Janthinobacterium; species Janthinobacterium sp. Ant5-2-1. The sequence goes on from NZ_LNCE01000050.1 coordinate 4,653, forward strand.
AAGCGCATCCGTGAGGCGCAGTACATACTTAGACATGGTGCCCTCCTGTTCCGCCATCCCGGCTGAATTCACCGCTGACCAGCGTTAATCTGGGCGCCTGCGGCGGCGCTCCCTTGCCGCTGACGGCATCGATGTAGTCGGCCCAATCCTGCATCATCCGGCGCCGCTCTGCCAGGAACTGCGCCCGGTCATAGGCGCTGGCCACCTTATCCTTTGGTGCATGTGCCAGTTGCCGGTCCACGACTTCATGCCGGTAGCCCAGGCGCTCCTTGATGGTGCTCATGGCCAGCGCCCGGAAGCCATGGCCGGTCATCTTGCCCTTGTATCCCATGCGTCCAAGCGCCACCAGTATCGTGTTATTGCTGATCGGCTTTTCGTGGTCGCGCTGATTCGGGAACAGGTATTTGCTGCGGCCCGTGATCGCATACAGTTCACGCAGCAGCTCCAGCGCCTGGCGCGACAGGCATACGTGATGGTTGGTCATATCCGGATTGACGATCAGCTTGCCGCGCTTCATGCGCTGCCATGGAATGATCCACTCGCCGCGCTCCAGGTCGATTTCACTCCAGGGCGTTTCGATCAACTCGCTGGTACGCACAAAGCACAGCAGCATCAGCCGCAGCGCAATGCGGGTCGGCGCGAACATGCGTGCTTCGTTGCGGTCCAGAATGGTGAGAAACTGCGGTAGTTCGTCGGCGTTGATGGCGGCGAAGTGTCCGGCGCGGACGGTCTTCAGCACATCCTTCATATCGGTGACCAGATTGCGCTCTGTGAATCCGCACTGAATCGCGTAGCTGAAAATTGACGCACATACCGCTCTCAGGCGATGGGCGACTTCGCTTGCGCCACGTTCCTCGATCTTGCGCAGCGCGGCAATCAGATCGCGGTGCTTTATCTCATCGATCGGCATGCGGCCGATGGCTGGAAAGATGTCCGCTTGCAAGCGCTGGATGGTGTTCTTGGCTGTGCGTTCGCTCCAGGTCGGCACTTTGTTGCCATGCCACTCCCGCGCGATTTTTTCGAACGTGTTGGACGCCTTATCCTTTGCCAAGCGTTTGGCGTCGTCGCGATGCTTGGCGGGGTCGATTCCTTGCAGCAGCAGGCGGCGTGTCGCCAGGCGCTTTTCTCGTGCATCCTGCAAGGTGATTTCCGGGTAAGGGCCGAACGTCAGCGTATTCTCTTTGCCGTTGGCCTGCCGGAACTTGAACCGCCAGATGCGGGAGCCGGTAGGCGCGACGACGAGGTACATGCCGTCACCATCGAACATTTTGTATGGCCGCTCGCGTGGCTTGGCGTTGCGGATGAGTAAATCTGTCAGCGGAGCAATGATCTTTGGCACGGTAAACCTCCTGTGCGGCATGCTGTAAAGATCAATATAGTCGTTTTTTTGAATTTTTGGGGCAAGCGGCAATGGCTGAGTGCGAGGTGCCCCCAAACTTGCGCCTACTTGAGGTTGATATCCTGGGACGCTGTGCAACGTCCAGAAACGAAAAAACCGCTTAGAATCAAGGCTCTAAGCGGTTTTTGAGGGACTTCCTGAGACGTCCTGATCTTACTTAATTACTATCCGTGGCGGAGAGAGGGGGATTCGAACCCCCGATAGGCTATGAACCTATACACGCTTTCCAGGCGTGCGACTTCAACCACTCATCCACCTCTCCTGCAGGCAATGTGTCTTACTTACATTGCGTACTATTTCTCGCTTGTCGCGAAGCCGCAGATTATAGCAAAGAATCTACGGACTGCCAAAGTTATTTACCGTGGGGTAAAAGTTGCGCTTCTACAGTAACC